>JBJMQK010000489.1:0-2788 GCA_045802735.1 Anaeromyxobacteraceae bacterium
GCGACGGCGCTTCCCTGCCGAGCAGGTCGTCTGGCTCGTGCTCGGAATGGCGCTGTTCCGGGACGTCGCGATCACCGATGTCGTGAAGTACCTGGCGCTTGTCCTGCCCGGTTCGGGGGCGCGTGCGATCGCGGACAGCGCCGTCGCGCAGGCGCGGGCACGGCTCGGTCCGTCGCCTCTGCGCTGGCTGTTCGAGAGGTGCGCGGAGGTATGGGCCAAGGGCAGCGCCGACCGTCTCCGCTGGCGCGGTTTGGCGGTGTAGCTCTCGGCGCGGGGAGGCCTCGTCGCGGCGCTTGCCGGTCACGTCGGCGAGGCGATCGACTTCCTCGACGCAGGCGACGCACCGTGCGCGGCGTACATCTGCGCGCGCGTCGCGGTCGTCGCCGCGGGCGGCCCGGAGAGCGAGTTCGCGGCCGAGCGCGAGCGGCAGGCCGGCATCCTGGCGGAGCGCCTCCGCCTCTGACCCCCCTCCGGGCCGCGTAACGGTGTGCGCGCAGAAAGGACACGACCGCATGGTGGGACTCCCACAGCCGCTGCTCGGCCCCGAGGTGGAGCGCGCTTCCGCTGGCGCGATCCCGGGCGCAGCGCAGGAACGCTCCGGTGACGCCGACGTCCTCCTCCTGGGCGCGCTGCGGCGTGGCGACGAGTCCGCCTTCTCGCGGCTCGTCGATCAGCACCATGCGTCGATGGTGCGGGTCGCCCACCTCTACGTCGCGAGCGTCGCGGCCGCCGAGGAGGTCGCGCAGGAGGCCTGGCTCGGGGTGCTTCACGGCCTCGCGCGCTTCGAGGGGCGCTGCACGGTGAAGGCGTGGATCTTCGCCATCGTCGCGAACTGCGCGAAGAGCCGGGGCATCCGGGACCGGCGCACGGTCCCGCTGTCGTCGCTCGTCGCCGACGACGAGGACGGCGCCTCGGTCGACGCGGACCGCTTCCTCGACGAGAGCCACCCGCGCTGGCCCGGCCACTGGGCCCAGCCGCCGGAGCCGTGGGGCGCCGACGAGCTCGTCGCGCGCGAGACGCTCGAGGCCATCGCCGCGGCGATGGAGACGCTCCCGCCCATGCAGCGGGCCGTCATGACGATGCGGGACGTGGAGGGCCTCGGCTCGGATGAGACCTGTCAGGTGCTCGGCATCTCGGAGGCCAACCAGCGCGTCCTGTTGCACCGCGCTCGCTCGAAGGTCCGCCAGGCCCTCGAGAGCTACATGGACGAGGGCGAGGTGTCACCATGAGTGGAGCGCTCGCCGGCGAGCTCACCTGCAAGGAGCTCGTGGAGGTCGTCACGGATTACCTGGAAGATCGGCTGCCGACCACCGAGAACAGGCGCTTCGAGCTGCACGTGTGCACGTGCACGGGATGCCGCGTCTACCTCGCGCACATGAGATCCCTCGTGCGCGCCGCCGGCCGCCTCGCCGACCGCGACCTCCCTCCTGCGGTCCGCGACGACCTGCTCAGCACGTTCCGCTCCTGGAAGAAGGGGGCTACGTCGCCGTGATCGCGTACAAGTTCCTCGCCGCCGGCGCGACGGGCCCGTTCACGGGCTGCTCGTGGCCCGTCCCCGGTCCTCGTACGCCCGGTCCGTGGCTCGCCGCACCGGCCGGCGATCTCGCTCGCTACGGCGTCCACGCCTGCGCCCTCGAGGACCTGTCCTCGTGGCCCGACGAGGAGCTCTGGCTCGTCGAGCTCTCCGGGACCGTCCTGCGCGAGGCCTCCCAGCTCGTCGCGGCGCGCGGGCGCCTCCTCGAGCGCATCGCCGCCTGGAACGCCGAGTCCGCGCACGATTATGCCGCCGCCTGCGCGTGGCGCGCGCGCGACCTCGCCGTCGAGGCGCTCGGCGGCGGGGTCCTCGCGGCGGCGGACGCGCTCCGCGCCTGCACCGATCTCGTGAGCCTCCAGGCGACGGCGACGGCGCTCGCAGGCGACGTGCGCCCGGGAGATCCGCGTGCGCTCGTCGCCTACGTCGCCGGGGCAGCGATACGGGCGAGGCAGGGGCGCTATCCGGAGGCCTCGCTCCAGTCGGCGCACCTCGGCGCCGCGCTCGCGGGCACTGACGTCGGCGCCGAGCACGAGCGCGCGTGGCAGTCGCGGTGGCTCGCGGAACGGCTACAGCTCCGCGACGTCGAGGCGCGCGCCGGCGTGGACGCGCCCGCGGTGTGACACCTTCGCCCCTCTGTGCGTAGGCGGCGGCGCTCCCTCGCACGCCACGTCGCCGTTGAACCCCACATCCCCGTCATGGCGAATGCATTGCGCGGTGGCGATCGCCCGCTCGCGCACGTTCGCTGACGCGCCCCGGATCGACGGCTCGCGCCGTGTAACGCCCGCGCCCGTCCCGCGACCTCTCGTGAGAGCGCCCATCAACGTGGCGCCAGGAGAAACCCATGAAGACCACGATGCGTCTCGCCGTTGCCACGCTCCTCCTCGCCTCCGCTGCGGGCGCCCGCGCCGACACCGGCCGCGACGTCCTCGCGAGCTGGAGCGGCTCCATCCCGGCGGCTTCCCACGTCGCCGGCGACGCCTCGACGGCGCCGCCGCCGCTCGCCAGCTGGAATGGCCGTATCCCGGCGGGCTCCGACGACGCGGCGGTGCCGCCCCGCGGAGCCGATGTCGCGGCGGCACCCGCGAGCGGCGGCCCCGAGCGCCTCGCCAGCTGGACCGGCGCCATCCACGTCGGTTGATCGCGCCGCGGACGAGAGGGTCACGACCCCCATCTCGCGGACGCTCCGTATCGCCGCGGCGGTGCTCTCGCCCCTCGGCGCGTCGATGCGCACCGCGCGCGCCGAGGAGCCTGGTG
>JBJMQK010000562.1:0-4503 GCA_045802735.1 Anaeromyxobacteraceae bacterium
ATCCCCAGGCCGCCGAGTTCGGCGAAGGCAAGTCGCAGGAACTGACCAAGATGGCGGAGGGCGGCAAGGCGCTCATCGCCAAGTACGGGTGCTTCGGCTGCCACGACATCAAGGGCTTCGAGAACGCGCAGAAGCTCGGGACCGAGCTGACCGAGCACGGCCGCAAAGATGCAAACCTCCTCGACTTCGGCGACGTCCGCTGGTTCACCGAGGACCCGAAGCATCGCGAGACGTACGCGAACTTCGTCTGGGAGAAGCTGCACACCCCGCGCATCTTCGGATACGAGCGCGTCGAGACGCGCATGCCGCAGTTCGACTTCAGCGACGAGGAGGCGCTCTCGCTGCTCGTCTTCCTCAAGGGGCAGACCGGCGACCGGCCCGACAAGAAGTTCCTCGCCGGACAGGATCCGGTGAAGCAGGCGGTGCATCGCGGCGAGCAGCTCGTCTTCTGGAACGGCTGCCGCAACTGCCACGAGCTGGAGCGGCGCGGGGCGGTCGTCCGCGATCTCTTCACCGAGGACACGCAGAGCTACGCGCCGCCCATCATCACGGGCGAGGGCGCGAAGGTGCAGCCGGGCTGGCTGTTCGGCTTCCTCAAGGGCCCGACGCCGCTGCGGCCGTGGCTGCGCATCCGCATGCCCACCTTCCACTTCGCCGACGAGGACGCGACCCGGCTCGTCGAGTACTTCGCCGCGTCGTCGGCGAAGAGCTTCCCGTACCTGACCGTCGAGGTGCCGCCGCCGCCGCCCGCGAAGGTGAAGGAGACGATCGAGCTCTTCACCGCGCTGCAGTGCACGAAGTGCCACGTCGTCGGCAAGCTCGCGCCGAACCAGGATCCGGGTTCGGCCGCGCCCGACTTCCTGCTCGCCAAGCGCCGGCTCAGGCCGGACTGGATCCCGCTGTGGCTGCGCAACCCCAACGCCCTGATGGAGGGGACGCGCATGCCGTCGTTCTGGGACCCGGACCCCGCCGCCGAGGCGCCGCACAAGGCGTTCGGCGGGGACAAGGCCGCGCAGATGGAGGCGCTGCGCGATCTCCTCATGCACCTCGGCGAGCCCGGGTTCGAGCTCGACGGGAAGAAGCGGCGCCTCGCCAGCGCGGCCCACCGCGACGGGCGGCGGGCCTCGAACCCTTGACCCCTCCGCCGTCATCCCCCCCGACGTTCCATGAAAAGAGAGTTCGCATGAACACCTGGAAGACCCCGCTCGCCGCCGCGCTCGCCGCGCTGGCGCTGCCCGCCCTGTCCGTCGCCGAGACCGTGAGCGGCACCGTCGACTTCACCGGCACCCCCCCCGCCATGGAGAAGCTGAAGCGCGAGTCCGACCCGTTCTGCGGCAAGACGCCGATGAGCGACGAGGCGGTCATCGTGAAGGACAAGAAGCTCGTCAACGTCTGGGTGCACGTGGTGAAGGGCGCCCCCGACTCGAAGGCCGCCGCCGACGCGCCCGCCATCATGGTCGGCCAGCAGAACTGCATGTACAAGCCGCGGGTCCAGGCGGCGGTCGTCGGCCAGAAGATCACCGGCAAGAACAGCGACCCCATCCTGCACAACGTCCACACCTACATGGGCGCCGCGACCCTGTTCAACAAGGGCATGCCGAACGCGTCGGCGAAGGCCATCGAGTACGTCGCCGACAAGCCGGGCCTCATGAAGTGGAAGTGCGACGTGCACAGCTGGATGCGCGGCTACGTCGGCGTGAACAAGAACGCCTTCCAGGCGGTGACGGGCGACGACGGCTCGTTCAAGATCGACGGCCTCGCGCCGGGGACGTACACCATCGAGGCCTGGCACGAGACCTTCGGCACGAAGACGGCCGACGTCACCGTCGAGGCCGGCAAGCCGGCGACGGTCACGTTCAAGTACGACGGCAGCGAGAAGAGCAGCTAGCGACGGCGCCGCACACGGCGGCGTTCATCCCCTTCAGGTCTTTCGCGGCGGCGGCTCGTCTCCCCGGGCAGCCGCCGCTGCCTTTTCGGAGGCGCGGCGCTTCATCCCGCGGCTCATGTAGCCGTAGCCGACGAGCAGGGCGGCGAAGATGGGCGACGCCGCGGCGAAGACGGCGAGCCAGGCGTTGGCGAACAGGAACCGGCTCACGGCTCCCGCCGCGGCGGTGAGGAAGTCGGCGCGCGCGACGAACGCGAACACGGCGGCCGCGCAGATCGCCGCGAGGAGGCTCGCGAACGCCAGCATCCCGGCGGCGCGCTTCAGCCCGCCCTTCGGGACCGTCCTCTGCTCGTCGGTAGAAACCGCGGTCGCGTCGGCCACTCCGGACCTCCTCGGATGTTGGACGGACAGTATACGGCCGCGCCCGGCGCAGCGCCCGCGCGGGAGCGCGGCAGAATCTGCACGTCAAGTCCGCGCGAGCGCAAAACGCGCGGCAAGTTGACGCAGGGTGTTGACGCCCGTCATCGCCCCGCGGCGTGCCGTCACCGGGTCGCGGGGCGGCGCGCGGCAGAGGGCCCCCGTCGCTCCCGGCTGAACCTCCGGTAGATGCACCCGTTTTTGGCGGCGGGTGGCGCGCGCTCCGTCAGCGCGGCGCGCGAGCCGGCGCGGTGGACGCGTGCATGACCGTGGGTCCGAGCCTTGCACACACCCCCCGCATCCGGAGGGAACGCCCCATGCGCCTCAGCCTCAGCCCGCTTGCCGCCGCCACCGCCCTGTTCGTGCTCACGAGCTGTGATCTCGAGGTCGACAACTCGGCACCTCCCGGCGAGGCGCCCGCGGCCGCGGCCGGCTCGCCCGACACCGCCGGTGGCGACACCACCACGCCCCCGGCCAGCGGCGGCGCGACCACGCCTCCGGCGGGCGGCGCCACGACGCCGCCACCGGGCGGCACCCCCACGCCGGTGACCGCGGCCGCGACCTTCCTCGTGAAGCTCTCGAACATGCAGTACGTCGACGGCAAGAGCGGCGGGACCACCACGACGATCAAGGTGGGCGACACCGTCCAGTGGCAGAACGTCGACTCGATGGACCACACCGCGACGTCGGACACCGCGCTCTTCAACTCGGCGCTCGCGCAGGGCGCGTCGTTCAAGCACACCTTCACGACGGCCGGCTCTTTTCCGTACCATTGTGAGAAGCACAAGAGCACGATGAAGGGCACCATCGTCGTCCAGTAGTGAACCCCCGCCCCCCCGAGCTCTCCCCACCACGTGATCGTACAGCGAGCGGCGTCCCGTAGCGCAGCGCTCATCCTCCCGGTCGTCCTCCTCGTCGCCGCGGTCGCTCCCCAGCGTGCCCGAGCCGAGCCGCGCTTCGCAGCCCGGCTCGGCTTCGCCTGCGTCGTCTGCCACGTGAACCCCAGCGGCGGCGGCCTGCGCACCTCCTACGCGCGCGACGTCTTCGAGAAGCAGCAGCTCACCTTCTCGCCGGGCAACGACGCGGCGGCGGGCCTCGACTTCGACCCGCGCATCAGCGATCGGCTGACGCTCGGCGGCGACTACCGGCTCGCCTTCATCTGGCAGCCGAGGCGCAAGCCCGATGATCCACCGCCGGTCAACCCGACGATGCTCATCACGCTGCCGACGAAGCTCACCTTCTTCCCGATGCAGGTGGACACGTACATCGGCGCGGAGCTGTCGCGCCACGTCACGCTCTACACCGACGTCGGCGCGAACGGCAGCTTCGAGGCGTTCGGCCTCATCCACGGCCTCCCGCTCGGCACGTACTTCAAGGCGGGCTACTTCATCCCGCCCTACGGGACGAAGCTCCCGAACCACACGGCGGTCCACCGCCAGCCGTTCCTGTTCCAGCCGACCGACAAGGACGCCGGCGTCGAGATCGGCGTCGCGCGCACGTGGCTCGACGCGCAGGTGTCCTTGCAGAACGGCTCGCCCGGGAGTCCCTTCGACCAGGCGTACCGGCCGGCGATCTCGAGCCGCCTCGCGCTCATCGGCGACCTCGCCGGCGTGAAGACGACGCTCGGCGGCTCGTGGCGGCTGAACGCGTTCGACGTGAGCACGCCGGACCCGACGACCGGCGCCCCCCACGTCCTCACGACGAACGACATGCAGGCCGGCGGGTTCCTGTGGCTGTCGCGCGGCCGCCTCACCTACATCGGCGAGGGCGACGTCCGCATCAAGGACGACGCCGCGACGCTCAACGCGGACAACCGCGCCACGCGCTCCGGCTACTTCGTGCTCTACAACGAGCTCATGCTGCTCGCGGCCCAGGGCGTCGACGTCGGCCTGACCTACGAGTTCATGGACCGCGACATCTACAAGTCGGGCGACGCGCTCCACCGCTTCGGGGTGCAGTGGGCGCTGTTCCCGGCGCCGTACATCGAGTTCCAGGGGTTCGTGCGGTACTACCGGACGACGTTCCGACCGACCGCCACCGACACGGTGCGCGTGGAGCAGAACCAGTGGGAGCTCATCGCTTTCTTGCACTTGTTCTGGTGACGGGCCTCGCCTCCGCCGCGTGGGCGGACGAGGCGCCGGCGCCGCTGCGCACCCCCGGTCAGCCGGAGGGGCGCAAGGTCTTCCTGCGCCACTGCGCGC
>JBJMQK010000574.1:0-7257 GCA_045802735.1 Anaeromyxobacteraceae bacterium
CGGCGTCGTGAAGAAGCCGGTGAGCGACGCGCTGGCCGCGTTCTACGACGCGGCGGCGGGCGCGGGCGACCGCTCCGCGAACGTCTACTACAAGGACGATCTCCCTGCGGCGCACGCGCAGGTGACCGATGCGTTCGGGCAGGCCTGCGGCGCGACGGGCGGCACGTTCATGAACCGCTGCCCGGGCTACGACGCCGCCGGGTCGCTCTTGCAGTTCATCCTCGGCAAGCTGCGGGACCGCGTGCCCGGCGAGCGGCTCTCCGGCGCGCTCCTGTCGTTCCGCCAGTCGGAGTTCCACCCGGACGTCGCGTCGATCGGGATGGACGACACCGGGTACGTGTACGTGCCCGCGTCCTGCGCCGCCGGCGAGCCGTGCCGGGTCCACGTGGCGTTCCACGGATGCCTCCAGAACGCGCGCGCGATCGGCGCCGACTACACGACGCACGCCGGCTACAACGCCTGGGCCGACGCGAACCACCTCGTCGTCCTCTACCCGCAGACGATCGCGAGCGGGAAGGCCCGCAACCCGTTCGCGCGCGTCCCTTACAATCCCGGCGGCTGCTGGGACTGGTGGGGCTACACCGGCGACGGGTACGCGCGGAAGGACGGCGCGCAGATCGCCGCCGTCGGCCGCATGCTGGAGCGCCTCGCGGGGCGCTACAGCGGCTGGCGATCGCCGCCGGCGAACGCGGCGCCGGCGCCCTCGCTCGCGGTGCTGGACGCGTCCTCCTCGAGCGTCGCGCTCGCCTGGAGCGCGGCACCGGGCGCGCGCGCGTGGGCCGTGGAGCGCGCGTCGGACGCGGCGTGCGCGCGCTTCGCCGAGGTGGCGCGCGGGACCGGCCCCGGCGGCAGCCTCGCCGATCGCGGCCTCGCCGCGGGCACCCGCCACTGCTACCGCCTGCGCGTGACGCACGGTGACGGCAGGACGTCGGCGACCGCCGCCGTCGCGGCCACGACCACGCGCGGCCGGCCGGCGGGGTGCGATCCCTACGTCCGGAGCGTGGCCCAGCACTGGAAGGAGGGCCGGACCCACCTGCGCGGCCTCAAGACGTACGCGAACGGCTCCGACGCCTACGTCGGCGACGTCGGGCCGTCCGCGCTGTTCACCCAGGTGCTGCTGCGCGAGACGAAGCCCGGCCACTTCGTCGTCGGCGGCGCGTGCGAGTAGCGGCGCCGCCGTCGTCGGTCAGCGGAGGTCCCGCTCGCCGTCGCGGTCGTCGTCGTCGAACGCGTCGATCGAGGACTTGATGTTGGCCTCGATGCGCGAACGGTTCGCGGCGTCGCGCGGGTCGAGGAGCGCCCCGCCGTCGCCGGCGAACCAGGCCGCCGGATCGATCCGCAGCGTCACGTTGTTGCTCCGGTCCGACGCGACGGCGAACGTCGCGTCTCGCCGCTGCTCCTCGTCGAGCGCCGAGGTGAACGCGAAGGCGGCGCCGCTCACGGTGCCGTCGACCGCGATGGAGAGGCCCGTCATGCCGGCGAACTGGGCCTCGCTGCCGTCGAGCTTGTGAACCCGGAACCTCAGGTCCCGGTACGTCCCGGCCCTGGCCTCGACGTCGAACACCTGCGTCAGCCCACCCGCGAGCGCGGCGCCGGAGAGATCGATGAGGTAGGGCCCCGCGATCACCTCGTCCGCGTCGCCCGACGGGGCGCCCGCGTCGGACGAGGCGCTCGACTCGAACCGGAGGCGGTCCACGACGATGCGCACGCGGGTGACGTCGACGCCCGGCCCGGCGGACAGCGCCGTGGCCGCCGCGGCGGTGGCGGTGCCGCTCGCCCTGGCGTTGAGGGACAGCTTCGTGGAGCTTCCACAGGCGGTGGCGAGGATTGCGCAGATCGCGGCGAGCATCGAGCGATTCGTCATGTGTCTCCAGGACCGCCACACGGCGCGGTCGTCGAGGGTGTCCCGCGAAGACCCGCCCGCCCATGGAGCGGCCACGAGAACTTGGCGCGCGCGTCCCCATGAAGTGGATCCGCGTCGCGGCCGCGAGCGTCTTCTTCGCGTTCGGCGCCGCGTCCGCCTGGGCGGCGCTCCGCAGCGCCTGACGCCGGCGGGACGCAGCGCGGCTACAGCCCCCGCGCCCACTCCGGCCGCAGCGGGATGCCACCCGCCAGCGCGCGGTCCACCGTCGCGACGATGCGGTCCCGGTCGCGCGGCAGGCGCCCCTCGAGCGGCAGGTGGTTCGACGCGTGGTTCGTGCGAAACACGGCGGCCGTCGGGGCGGACGCGCGCACGATCTCGCGGAGCTCCCCGAGCAGCTCCTCGATGGGCGGCAGCGCGAACTCGCCGCGGTCGGCGAGCGTGGCGATCGGCGTCCCCGGCACGACGGTCAGCGTGAGGAGCGACAGGTACTCCGGGTCCATCTCGGTGACGAGGCGCGCCGAGCCCTCGGCGTGCTCGCGCGATCGTCCGGTCCCGCCGGCGCCGAGCAGGAAGATGGCCGACACCTTCATCCCCGCCCGGTGCGCGCGCTGCGCCGCGGAGGCGTGCTCGGCGAAGCCCGCCCCCTTCGCGATGCGCCGGGACGTGACGTCGTCGCCGGTCTCCGGCCCCATGTAGAGGAGCGACAGCCCCAGCGCGCGCAGCCGCGCCAGCTCGGCGTCGGTCTTCGCGGCGACGTTCAGCGCGGTGGCGTAGCTGCTCACGCGCCGCAGCCGCGGGAAGGCCTCGCGGCAGGCGCCGAGGAGCGCCTCCCAGTGGCGGAGGTCCATCGCGAGCGCGTCGCCGTCCGCGACGAAGATGCGCGTGACCTCGCCCCCCAACGCGCGAGCGGCGGTGCGCACCTCCAGGACGACCTCGTCGAGGGGCCGCACCCGGTACTGCTTCGCGCGGTACATCGCGCAGTAGGTGCAGTGGTTCCAGGAGCAGCCGATCGTGGCCTGCACGATGAGCGACTCGGCCTCGCTCGGCGGTCGGTAGAGGGGCTCCTCGTAGTGCATCGCGTGCCGAGGATATATACCCGCCGCCATGACCGACGCGAAGATCGCCTGGGACGACGCCGCGGCGGCGCGCCTCCAGAAGGTGCCGTTCTTCATCCGCCCGCTCGTCCGCTCCCGCGCTGAGCGGGCGGCGCGCGAGCGCGGGCTGCCGCGCGTGACGGTGCAGCTCCTCGACGAGCTGAAGAGCGATCAGCACCGCGGCGGCTGACGGGGACGCGCGCGGGGCACGTTCAGCGCGAGAGGAGCGCGCAGAAGCGCTCCAGGTCCACGTTGCCGCCGCTCACCACGACGCCGACGCGGAGCCCCGCGAGCTGCCGACCCATCTGCCGCGCCGCCGCGAACCCGAGGCAACCGGTGGGCTCGATGACGAGCTTCATGCGCGCGGCCGCGAAGCGCATGCACTCGACGAGCTCGGCGTCGGTCGCGGTCAGGACGTCGTCCACGTCGCGGCGGATGATGGGAAACGTGTACGCGCCGAGGTGCTGCGTCTGCGCGCCGTCGGCGATCGTGGCCGGCGGGTCGATGTGGACGATCGCCCCGGAGCGGAACGAGCGCTGCCCGTCGTTCCCCGCCTCGGGCTCGACGCCGTAGAGCCTGCAGCGCGGCGCGAGCGCGCGCGTCGCGAGCGCCGAGCCGGCGAGGAGCCCGCCGCCGCCGAGCGGGACGAAGAGCGCGTCGAGCGCGCCGACCTCCTCGAACAGCTCCTTCGCCGCCGTCCCCTGCCCCGCGAGCACGTCGGGGTGGTCGTACGGCGGGATGAGCGTCAGGCCGCGCTCCTCGGCGAGCGCGCGGCCGATCCCCTCGCGATCCCCCGTGGAGCGGTCGTACAGCACGACCTCCCCGCCGTACCCCCGCGTCGCCGCGAGCTTGGCGGCCGGCGCGTCGCGGGGCATGACGAGGGTCGCGGGCATGCCGAGCTCCCTCGCGGCGAGCGCGATCGCCTGCGCATGGTTCCCGGACGAGAACGCCACCACGCCGCGCGCCCGCTGCGCCGCGTCGAAGCGGGACAGCGCGTTGAAGGCGCCGCGGAGCTTGAAGGCGCCCATGCGCTGCAGGTTCTCGCACTTGAAGAACACCTCGGCCCCGAGCACGTCATTCACGGTGCGTGACGTGACGACGGGGGTCCGGTGCGCATGGCCCGCGATCCGCGCCGCGGCCGCGACGACGTCGTCGTAGGTCGGGAGGGCGCGCGTGTCGAGCCTTCAGTGGTGGTGCGCGCTCAGGTGGACGTGGAGCGTGTCGTCGCGCACCTTGCGCTGCGCCCGGACCTCGAGCACGCCGGCCTCGAGCTGCGCGGTCACCCGGTCGAGCTCGATCTCGACGGGCAGCCAGACGCAGCGGGTGAAGTCGCCGGCGGTGAGCGCGCGCGGCCCGCAGCGCCCCTCGTCGTCGGGCTGGGCGTGCCCGGAGATCGTGATGCAGCGCCCCGCGACCTCGATGTCGATCTCCTCCTCGGTGACGCCCGGCAGCGCCGCCTTCAGCACGACCGCGTCGCCGTCCTCGCTGACGTCGAACGCGAGCACCTGGTCCGGGGTCGCCAGCGCTGGCTCCGGCTCCGGCTCGAGGTCCTCGAGCGTGAAGGGATCGTTCCAGACCCAGAAGACGGTCTCCTGCTCGACGTGGCCCATCGCGTGCCTCCTTCTGACGATCGCGCGGACGACATCCGCGCCGACCTTGCGCCATCCTGCACCTCCGCGCCCGAGGCGCGTAGTCGCGGAATGCCGCACACCCCAACCAGAATCCACCCTTCGGAGCCGCCCCGCGCAGGCCAGGCGCACGCCCCGCGCGGCGACGCGGTGCGGCGGAGGTGGCATGATGCGGCGGCTCGAGTTCGCGCGCACCCGTCGAGGTCACCTCTTGCGTCACCGCCGCCTCCTGTCCGTCCTCGCGCTCGTCGCGGCCCCCGCGTTCGCCCGCGCGGCGCCGCCGCGCCTCGTCGCGGTCGCGGTGGCGGCAAATCTGAAACCGGCGTTCGAGGAGCTCGCCACGCGCTTCCAGGCGAGCCGCCCCGGGGTCGAGGTCCGGGCGACGTACGGCGCCTCGGGCAGCTTCTTCGCGCAGCTCGCGAACGGGGCGCCGTTCGACCTGTTCCTCTCCGCCGACGCGGAGTTCCCGGCCCGGGTCGTGGAGCAGGGGCTCGCGGACGGCAAGGCGTTCACCTACGCGTACGGCAAGCTCGTCGTCTGGGTCCCGAACGGCTCGCGGGTCGATCTCGAGGCGAAGGGCCTCGCCGCGCTCGCCGACCCATCCGTCCAGCGGATCGCCGTCGCCAACCCCGACGTCGCGCCGTATGGCCGGGCCGCGCGCGCCGCGCTCGAGCGGGCGGGCCTCTGGGAGCGCCTCCGGGACCGCATCGTCATGGGCCAGAACGTCTCGCAGACCGCCCAGTTCGTGCAGAGCGGCAACGCGCAGGCCGGCTTCGTGCCGCTGTCGCTCGCGACGATCCCGCCGCTCTCGGTCGAGGGCCGCGCCTGGCCGGTGCCGGGCTCGAGCCACGAGCGCATCGAGCAGGCGGGCGTGGTGCTGAGGGGCGCGAGGGACGTCGCGCTCGCGCGCGAGCTCGCCGCGTTCCTCGCCGGCGACGCGGCGCGGCCCGTCCTCGAGCGCCACGGCTACGGCGTGCCGGCGAGATGACCCAGCGTGGACTTCGCCGCCCTCCGCCTCAGCCTCGCCCTCTCGGCGCTCACCACCGTGGCGCTGCTCGCCCTGGGGCTCCCCATCGCCCACTGGCTCACCACCACCCGCTGGCGCGGGAAGATCCTCGTCGAGGCGGTGGTGGCGCTCCCGCTGGTGCTGCCGCCCACGGTGCTCGGGTTCTACCTCCTCGTGACCTTCGGCCCGCGCTCGCCGCTCGGCCGCGCCTTCGTCGCCGTCACCGGCCACACGCTCGCCTTCAGCTTCGAGGGGCTGCTCGTGGCGTCGATCCTCTACTCGCTGCCGTTCGCCGTGCAGCCCTTCGCCGCCGCGCTCGCGCGCGTCGACCCGCGGCTCGTCGAGGCATCGTACACGATGGGTGAATCACCCCTGCGCACGTTCCGACGCGTGACGCTGCCGCTCGCCCTGCCCGGCGTCGTCGCCGGCGCCGTGCTCGCGTTCGCGCACACGCTCGGCGAGTTCGGGGTGGTCCTCATGGTCGGCGGCAACCTGCCGGGCGCGACGCGGACGCTCTCCATCTCCATCTACGACGCCGTCGAGCAGCTCGACTACGCCGCCGCGGGGCGCACCTCGCTCCTCCTCCTCGCCGTGTCGTTCTCGGTGCTCGTCCTCACCTACGCGCTGCAGCGCCGGTCGCTGCTCGCCTGAGATGGCCACCCTCGCCTTCGACCTCGAGAAGCGCTACGCGCGCGGGGCGACGGTCCGCGCCGCGCTCGAGGTGCCGCTCGACGTCGCGCCGGTGACCGTGCTCTTCGGGCCGTCCGGCTCGGGGAAGACGACGGTGCTGCGCTGCCTCGCCGGGCTCGAGGCCCCCGACGCGGGGTTCGTGCGCTTCGGCGCCGAGACGTGGGTGGACGCGGCGGCGCGCCGCTTCGTGCCCCCGCAGCGGCGCGGGATCGGCATGGTGTTCCAGGAGTACGCGCTCTTCCCGCACCTCACGGTCGCCGAGAACGTGGGCTACGCGCTGCGGGACGGCGGCCGGAGCGCGCGCGCGGCGCGGGTCGAGGAGGTGGCGCGCCTCGTGCGCATCTCCGACCTCCTGGCGCGGCGCCCCGCCGCGCTCTCGGGTGGCCAGCGCCAGCGCGTCGCCCTCGCGCGCGCGCTCGCGCCGCAGCCGCGGCTCCTGCTCCTCGACGAGCCGCTCTCCGCGCTCGACGATCCGACGCGCGCGGAGCTGCGGGGGGAGCTGCGGGCGCTCCTCGAGCGCGCGAGGATCCCCGCCATCGTGGTGACCCACGACCGCGTCGAGGCGCTCGCGCTCGGCGACCGCATGGCGGTGCTGGCCGAGGGCGCGGTGCGCCAGGTGGGGACCGTCCACGACGTCTTCAGCTCCCCCGCCGACCTCGTCGTCGCGCGCGCGGTGGGGACCGAGAACGTGGTGCGCGCGCGGCTCGTCGAGCGGCGCGACGGGCTCGCCGCCGTCCTGGTGGACGGCGTCCGGCTCTGGGCCGTCGAGCCGGAGCACGCCGGCGGCGACGCCTACGCCTGCATCCGCGCCGAGGACGTGGTGCTCGAGCCCGCGCCGACGGCCTCGACGAGCGCGAGCAACGAGCTCGTGGGGACGGTCCAGGCGGTCTCCGGCGAGGGGCCCCTCGTGCGCGTCACCCTCGACTGCGGGTTCCGGCTCGTGGCGCTCGTCACGCGCGCCAGCGCCGCGCGGCT
>JBJMQK010000581.1:0-4075 GCA_045802735.1 Anaeromyxobacteraceae bacterium
GGGGGGTGATGACGAAGTAGCTCACCGGCATCAGCACGGCCATGAGCAGGAAGGAGAGGACGGGCACCCGGCGATCCCCCGGCAGGTGGCGCGTCTCGACGCGGTAGACGAAGCCGAGCAGCGCCATGAGCGCGAGGTGCATGAGCATCACCGCGAAGAGCTGGCCCTCGAGGAGGTTCTCCAGCACGACGACCGGGTAGACGGTGAGCAGCGCCAGCTGCGTGATGTAGTGGACGGCGACGACCGGGTGGAGCCGCCAGGGCGAGGTCGCCCAGCCGAGGAAGTCCACGAGGTTCGAGCGGCGCCAGCGCAGCTGCTGCGAGAAGTAGCCGGCGAGCGTGGTGGGCGCGGCCGTGAAGCAGAACGCGTCCGCCGTGAAGACGGTCTGGTAGCCCGCCTTGAGGATCTGCTGGGTCAGGAAGCGGTCCTCGCCGTACTTGATGGGGACGCCGGCGATGTTCCTCCGGGCCAGCACCGGCTCGAGCGCGGTCACCACCTCGCGGCGATACGCGGTGAGGCAGCCGGAGAGGCACACCACGCTGCGGCAGGCGCGCTCGAGGTCCTTCAGCCACTCCTGCGAGTAGTGGAACTTCACCTCGACCATGCGGGTCAGGAGGTTCTCGTTCCGGTTCGCGACGTAGGTGCGGCCCCCCACCGCGGCGATGCGCGGCGACGCGAAGCGGCGCACCAGCTCGCGCACGGCGCGGCGGTCGACCACCACGTCCGAGTCGACCGAGACCACCACCTCGGCCTGCGTGCGCGACACCGCCAGGTTGATCCCGGCGCGCTTTCCTTGATTGACCGGGGCCCGCAACACCGTCACGCAGCCGGGGTGCGCGGCGGCTGCGCGGCAGGCCCACTCGTAGCTGTCGTCCGTCGAGCAGTCGTCGACCACCGTCACCGAGAGCTTCTCCGGCGGGTAGTCCTGCTCCAGGAGGCTCGCCACGGTCGTGGCGATCCCGCGCCCCTCGTTGAAGAGCGGCACCACGAAGGCGACGGTGGGCTCCCAATCGTCGCGCGTCTCGTCGAACCTGGCGCCGAGCAGGCGCCGCAGCAGCGGGCCCACGCAGTAGCGGTTCATGAGGATGAGCACCACCAGCAGGTGCACCGGAAACGGATCCATTCCTCGCCCCTCGCGCTCGGGGTGTGCGTCCTGACCGCCCCGATCGACCCCTCAGGCCCGTACCAGCCGGTCCGCCGCGATGCCCGATTGGCGCATGGCGTCGCGGGTGTCCACGACCAGCTGCGCGTGCTCGGCGACCAGGCGGTAGTCGATGCAGCGGTGCGCCGTGCTCACGAGCACCGCGTCGGCCCGGCGGAGGCGCTCCGGCGTCAGCGGCTCGCTCGCCATCGTCACGCCCGCGTGACAGGTGAGGGTTGCGACGTAGGGGTCGTGGTAGGCGACGTGCGCGCCGTGCGCGCGCAGGAGCTCGATGAGCTTGAGCGACGGGCTCTCCCGCACGTCCTCGACGTCGGCCTTGTAGGCGACGCCGAGCACCAGCACGTCCGCGCCGCACAGCGACTTGCGGCGGTCGGAGAGCGCGCCCATCGCCCGGTTGAGCACGTAGTAGGGCATGGACGTGTTGATCTCGCCGGCGAGCTCGATGAAGCGCGTCGCGAAGTCGAGCTGCCGCGCCTTCCACGTGAGGTAGAAGGGATCGATGGGGATGCAGTGCCCGCCGAGGCCCGGCCCGGGGTTGAACGGCATGAACCCGAACGGCTTCGTCGAGGCGGCCTGGATCACCTCGTGGATGTCGATGGGCCGTCCGGCGTCGGTGAACCGGTGCGCCAGCACCTTCATCTCGTTCACCATCGCGATGTTCACGGCGCGGAAGATGTTCTCGAGCAGCTTCGTCATCTCCGCCGCCTCGAGCGTGGTGACGGGCACGACCTTGTCCACCGCCAGCTTGTAGACGGTGAGGCCCCGCTCGAGGCACGCCGAGGTGAGGCCGCCCACCACCTTGGGGATGTTGGCCGTGCTGAAGCTGGGGTTGCCGGGGTCCTCGCGCTCCGGGCTGAAGACGACGTTGAAGCCATCACCCGCGGTGAGCCCGGAGACCTTCTCGAGGATCGGGATCACCTCCTCGCGCGTCGTGCCGGGGTACGTCGTCGACTCGAGCGCGACGAGCATCCCGCGGCGCAGGTGGGGAGCGACGGCCCGGGTGGCGCCCACCACGAAGGAGAGGTCCGGCTCGCGCGCCGCGGTGAGCGGCGTCGGGACCGCGATGATCACCGCCGTGCACTCCCGGAGCGCGGCGAAGTCGCTGGTCGCCGTGAAGCGGCCCCCTTCGAGCGCCGAGGCCACCCGCCGCGCCGCGATGTGGCGGAGGTAACTCTGCCCCTCGCGCAGCGCGGCCGCCTTGCCCTCGTCGACGTCGACGCCCACGACGCGCGCGCCCCGCTCGGCGAAGCACAGCGCCAGCGGCAGCCCCACGTAGCCCAGCCCCACCACCCCGACCAGCTCCGCCATCCGTCGCTCCCGCACTCCGGGCCGCGTCCCCTGCTTCACGCGCGCCATGCCTTCCCACCGGCCCCCGCCCCACTGGCGGTTGCTCCCTGGGTGACTCGAAGCTGACCGCCGCCTGACATTGGATCAACTCCCCATCAACGCGGACGCCCCACGGTGGCGCGGCAAGCGGACGTATACACCCATCGTGTTTACTCGGTCAGTGGATGCATACACGGATGGTGTTGCTCCGGCGACGGACCTCGCCACGCCGTGGCTCGTCGGCCGCACGGGCGGCGGCGCGCAATTGAGTATTGCTCCGGCCGGGACCTTCCGGCCGGAACCGCGCCGTTTCACCTTCCGCCCATGCATGGTGCCCATCGCCTCGCGCGGGTCGCCGCCCTCGTCCTCCTCGCAGCCACCGGACGCACCGCTGCCCAGGCGCCGGATCCTTCGCGGGTGGGCCGCTGGAGCCCGGTCCGGAGCTGGCCCTCGGCGACGCACGTCCACCTCCTCCCCGGCGGGCAGGTGATGTTCTTCGGCGAGTTCGAGTCGGGCGACAACGCCCAGCTCTGGGATCCCGCCGCGGACGCGCTCACGCCGCTCTCGAAGGCGGGCTACAACATCTTCTGCGGCGGGCACTCGTTCCTGGCCGACGGCACCCTGCTGGTGGCCGGGGGCCACGCCGCGGCGCACGTGGGCCTGGCGATGGCGAGCCTCTTCGATCCCGCCGCGCTCCGCTGGACGCGGCTGCCCGACATGAACGATCTGCGCTGGTACCCGACGAGCACCACGCTCCCCGGCGGCGACGCGCTCGTCATGTCGGGTGAGACCATGGCGTCGGGGGTCATGAACGAGTTGCCGCAGGTGTTCGAGGCGAAGACGCGGACCTGGCGCAATCTCAGCACGGCCGTCCTCAAGCTGCCCTACTACCCGCGCGAGTTCGTGGCGCGGAACGGCAAGGTGTTCGTGGCCGGGCCGCTCCCCCAGTCCTGGTACCTCGACACCCAGGGCACCGGCAGCTGGTCGAAGTCGGCCAGGAGCACGCACGCGACGGGGCGCGACTACGGCCCGGCCGTGCTGTACCGCGAGAACAAGATCGCCTACTTCGGCGGCGACGACCCGCCGACCGCGTCGGTGGAGGTGATCGACCTCGACGCCGCCGCGCCCGCCTGGCGCGCCACCGCGCCCATGAGCAGCCCGCGCCGGCAGCACAACGCGACCTTGCTGCCGGACGGCCGGGTGCTGGTGACCGGCGGCTCGAGCGGTCCCGGCTTCGACGACGGCACGAGCCCCGTCCTCGCCAGCGAGGTGTGGGATCCGGCCTCCGAGTCGTTCACGCCGTGGGCGAGCCTCCCCGGGTACCGTGGCTACCACTCGGCGGCGCTCCTCCTGCCCGACGGGAGGGTGCTCTCCGCGGGCGGGCGCGGCGCGACGTACTACAGCATGGAGGTCTTCTCCCCGCCGTACCTCTTCGCCGGACCGCGGCCGGTGATCACCCGGGCGCCCGAGGTCCTCGACCTGGCGCAGCCGTTCCAGGTGGAGACGCCCGACGCGGGCTCGGTGTCGGCGGTGAACCTGGTGCGGCTCGGCTCGGTGACGCACGCGTTCGACGAGAACCAGCGGTTC
>JBJMQK010000629.1:0-2669 GCA_045802735.1 Anaeromyxobacteraceae bacterium
CTCCTCGACGAGGTCATCGCCGGCGTGAACCCCTCCGAGGCGCAGCGGCTCTCCGCGCTCATCCGGCAGATCCGCGACGCGCGCGGCGTGTCGGTCGTGATGATCGAGCACGTCATGCCGGCGATCATGAGCCTCTCCGACCGCGTGACGGTGCTCGACCACGGGAAGAAGATCTGCGAGGGGCGCCCGGCCGACGTCGCCGCCGATCCGCGCGTGGTCGAGGCCTACCTCGGGCGCGGCGCGGCCGGCGCGGAGGCGCCCCCGTGACGCCGCTCCTCGAGGTGCGCGCGATCGACGTCGCGTACGGCGACGCGCAGGTGCTGTTCGGGCTCTCGCTCAGCGTGAACGAGGGCGAGCTGGTGGCGCTCCTCGGCTCGAATGGCGCAGGCAAGACCACCACGCTGCGCGCGGTGAGCGGCGTCCGTGCGCCGCGCGCGGGCGAGATCTTCTACCGCGGCGAGCCGCTCTCGAAGGTGCCGCCGGCGCGGCGCTGCGAGCTCGGCATCGCGCTCGTGCCCGAGGGCCGGGAGCTCTGGCCCGGGCTCACGGTCCTCGAGAACCTCGAGCTCGGCGCCTACGGCAAGAGCTCGCGCCCGCACGCGCGGGAGCGGCTCGACCGCGTCCTCGCGATGTTCCCGCGCCTCGCCGAGCGGCGCCGCCAGCTCGCGGGCTCGCTCTCCGGCGGCGAGCAGCAGATGTGCGCCATCGGGCGCGCCCTCATGAGCGGCCCCAGGCTCCTCATGCTGGACGAGCCGTCGCTCGGCCTCGCGCCCATCGTGGTGGACCAGGTGTTCGAGGTGCTCGCCGGGCTGCACCGGGGCGGCCTCACCGTGCTCCTCGTCGAGCAGAACCTGCGCAAGGCGCTGGAGATCGCCGCCCGCGGCATCGTCATCGAGACGGGACGCGTGAAGACGGCTGGGCCGGCGGCAGCGCTGCTCCAGGACCCGACGATCCGCTCCGCGTACCTGGGTCTCTGACCGCCCTCCCCTGTTCACCCTGAGCGTAGCGCGCGCAGCGCGCGGAGTCGAAGGGCGAACGGCACGAGCTCACCCGAGCTGCTTCTTCAGGATCTTCCCCATCGCATTGCGCGGCAGCGCGTCCACCAGCTTCACCGCGCGCGGCCGCTTGTGCGGCGCGAGCTGCCTCGCCACGTGGTCCGCCAGCTCCTCGCCGGTCGCGGTGCGCCCCTCGTACAGCGCGACGTAGGCGACGATCCGCTCGCCGAGGTCCTCGTCGGGCGCGCCGACCACTGCCGCCTCGCGCACCGACGGGTGATCGAGCAGCGCCGCCTCGACCTCGCCCGCGCCCACCTTGTAGCCGCCCGTCTTGATGAGGTCGGTGGCGCGCCGCCCCACGATGCGCACCTCGCCGTCCTCGGCGAGGGTCGCGATGTCGCCGGTGTAGAAGAAGCCTGCCTCGTCCATCGCGGCGCGCGTCGCGTCGGGCCGGTTCAGGTACCCCTGGAACAGCGTCGGCCCGCGCACCGCCACCTCGCCGAGCGCGTCCGGCCCGCCGCTGATCGGCTTCCGCGCGTCGTCGACGAGCCTCAGCTCGACGCCGGGGAGGGGCGGCCCCACGCACCCCGCGCGCCGCGACCCGTCGTGGCGCTGCGCCGTGAGGATGAGCGTCTCGGTGAGCCCGTAGCGCTCGACCACGCGCTGGCCGAAGAGATCCTGCAGCCGCTCGCGCTCGCGCACCGGCAAGGGCGCCGACCCGGAGACGAGGAGCCGCGCCTTCGCGAGCCGCGGGCGATCGGCCGGGTTCGCCGCGCCGTGCTCGGCGAGGCGGTGGTACATCGTCGGCACGCCGAACATCATCGTCCCGCCGCCGTCCATCGCCGCGCACACCGCCTCCGGCGCGAAGCGCGGCAGGATCCGCAGCGCCGAGCCGTGGCGGAAGGGCCCGAACACGCCGAGCACGAGCCCGTGCACGTGGAAGAGCGGCAGGCCGTGGACGAGCGTGTCGTCCGCGGTCCAGCCCCACGCCGCCGCGAGCGCGTCCACGTCGAACGCGGCCGCCGAGTGGGCGATCACCGCGCCCTTCGGCGCGCCGGTCGTACCCGAGGTGTAGAGGACGAGGAGGGGATCGCCCGGCGCGGGCTCGGCGAGCGACGCCGGATCCGGCGCCGGGCCGCCGAGCGCGATCCCCTTCACGCCAGGTGACCGGGGCGCGAACGCCGCCGGGTCGGCTGCCACGACGAGGCGCGGCGCGGCATCGGCGAGGACGTGCGCCAGCTCCTTGTCTCCGACCGCCCGGTTGAGCGGTACCGTCACCGCTCCGGCGAGCGCGTTCCCGACGAGCGCGCAGACGGTGGCGACGTCGGGCGTCGCCCACACCGCGACGCGGTCGCCCTTCCGGACGCCCTCCGCGGCGAGGCGCCCGGCGTGCGCCCGCGCCGCGCGGGCCAGCTCGCCATAGCTCAGCGTCACCTCGCCGAGGTGGAGCGCGGCGCGCGTGGGCCGCTCGTCGAGGCGCGGGAAGAGTGGGTGCATGACGCGATCATGCGCCCTGCTACCGGTGCGCGCACGCCGACCCTCGACGCGCCGCGGCGGCGTCATGGCGGCGGTCTGTCGAGTCGATCCCCGGCGTCGGTTCCGCCGCCATGACCGAGATCCGGCGCCTGTCGGCGCCTCAGTCCGGGGGGAGAAACTCTCCCCCCCAGACCCCCC
>JBJMQK010000643.1:0-6372 GCA_045802735.1 Anaeromyxobacteraceae bacterium
CTCAGTCCGGGGGGCGAGACTCTCCCCCCGAGACCCCCCATCCCGAGCGTCACTTCTCGTCGAAGAGCTTCAGGGCCAGCGCCCCGTGCGTGACTGCGGCGCCCGCGCGCAGGGCCGCGGAGAGGAACGCGGCCTCGGCCACCTCCTCGCGCGTCGCCCCGGCCTTCTTCGCACCGCGCGTGTGGACGTCGAGGCAGTACGGGCATTGCGTGGTGCAGGCGACCGCGATGGCGATGAGCTCGCGGTACTTGCGAGGGATCGAGCCGTCCTCGCGGCCGACGACGCTGTCGAGGGCGACGAAGCCCGCGAACTCGGCGGGGGCGAGCTTCTTGAGCTCGGGAATGAGCTTCAGATCGGCGGGGTCGTGGTAGTGGCTCATGGTCGTCTCCGGTGGGGCGCTCGCTGCGGGCGCGGCGGGCGCCTCAGGGGCGACAGGCGCCAGCGCACGGTCACCAAGGGGCGTCGCAGGGGCGGAGGGAGGCCCCTCCCGGAGTCATGCCGTTTGTGCGAGAACCCTGCCTCATGGCTCGCACCCGCTACGCCAACCCGACCCAGGAGACCCGCTACCGCGACATGCCCGGCGCGGCGCTGCGCGCGGTGCTGCGCGAGGGCTACGGCCTCGGGCAGCTGCGTGGCGACATCCTCGCGGGCCTCATCGTCGGCGTCGTGGCGCTCCCGCTCGCCATGGCGCTCGCCATCGCCGTCGGCGCGCCGCCGCAGCACGGCCTCTACACCGCCATCGTGGCGGGCGCGCTCATCGCGGTCCTCGGCGGCTCGCGCGTGCAGGTCTCGGGGCCGACCGCCGCCTTCGTCGTCATCCTCGCGCCCATCCACGCGCGCTTCGGCCTCGGCGGCCTCCTCGTCTCGGGGGCGCTGGCGGGCGCGATGCTCGTGGCGATGGGACTCATGCGCCTCGGGCGGCTCATCCAGTTCGTGCCGCACCCGGTGACGACCGGCTTCACCGCGGGCATCGCCACCGTCATCGCCGGGCTGCAGCTCAAGGACCTCCTCGGCCTCGCGCCGACGCGCACGCCGGACCAGTTCTTCGAGCGCATGGGGGCGCTGTGGGAGGCGCGGAGCACCGCCTCCGGTTGGGAGCTCCTCGTCGGCGCGCTGACGCTCGCGCTCCTCGTCGCGATCCCGAAGCTCACGAGGCGCATCCCGGGGCCGCTCGTCGCGCTGCCCGTCGCGGCCGGGATCGCGTACCTCCTCGGCCGCCTCGTCCCTGGCCTGCACGTCAACACCATCGCCACGCGCTTCCACTACGAGGCGGCCGGCGTCGTCATGCCCGGCATCCCGCGCCTGCCGCCCTCGCCCATCCTGCCGTGGCGCACGCTCGCCGCGCCGTTCGACCTGGCGATGCTGCGCGCGCTCATGCCGGGCGCGTTCGCGATCGCCATGCTCGGCGCGATCGAGTCCCTGCTCAGCGCCGTCGTCGCCGACGGCATGGCGCGCACGCGCCACGACCCCGACGCGGAGCTCGTCGCGCAGGGCGTCGGCAACCTCGTCGCGCCGTTCTTCGGCGGCATCCCGGCCACCGGCGCCATCGCCCGCACGGCCACGAACGTCCGGAACGGCGGGCGCTCGCCCGTCGCCGCCCTCGTCCACTCCGCGACCGTGCTCGTGGCGGTGCTCGCGGCGGCGCCGCTCCTCGGCTGGCTGCCGATGGCGGGACTCGCCGCGCTGCTCGTGCTCGTCGCCTACAACATGTCCGAGGTGAAGCACTTCGTGCACACGCTGCGCGTCGCGCCGCGGAGCGACGTGGCGGTGCTCCTCACCTGCTTCGGCCTGACGGTCTCCTTCGACATGGTGATCGGCGTCAGCGTGGGCATGGTGCTCGCGGCGCTGCTCTTCATGAAGCGCATGGCGGAGGTGACGCAGGCGCGCGCGTTCGAGGGCACGCACCCGGCGCTGCCGCCCATCCCGGCCGGCGTCATCGTCTACGACGTCTCGGGGCCGCTGTTCTTCGGCGCGGCGGAGCGCGCGATGTCGGCGCTGGGGCAGATCGGCGACCGCGCCCGCGCGGTGGTGCTGCGCCTCGACGACGTGCACGCGATCGACGCGACCGGCCTCGTCGCGCTGGAGAGCGCGCTCGATCGCCTCGCGGTGCACCACGTCATCGCGGTGCTCTCCGGGCTCCACGACCAGCCGCGCAAGGCGCTCGACCGCGCCGGCGTGCCGCAGCGCCCGGGCGTCGTCCTCGCCGACGACGTTCCGACCGCGCTCGCCCTCGCCGCGACCGCCAGCGCCGAGTGGCGCGGGCCTCCCGAGGCTCACGCCGCCGCGCGCTGAGCCGCGGCGGGGACGATGCGGGGTCGGGCGGCGGGCGTGCTCGGCAGCGCGTGGCGCAGGATGCGCCGCGCCACGCTCGCCAGCTGCCGGTGGAACGGCCCGGTGTTGTACGCCTGCCCGTAGCGCTCGCAGAGGGCGCGCACGCGCGGCGCGAGCGCCGGGTAGCGCGACGCCGGAAGGTCCGGGAAGAGGTGGTGCTCGATCTGGAAGCTCAGGTGGCCGGTCATGAGGTGGAGCAAGGGCCCGCCCTCGATGTTGGCCGAGCCGTTGAGCTGGCGGACGTACCAGGCGCCGCGGCTCTCGCCGCGCACCTCCTCCTCGGTGTAGACCCGCACGCCGTCGGGGAAGTGGCCGCAGAAGATCACTGCGAACGCCCAGAGGTTGCGCGCGCCGTTCGCGATGAGGTTCCCGGCGAGGACGCGCGGCGCGTTCAGGAGCGCGAGCGCCGGGAAGAGCGCGTAGTCCTTCGCGAGCTGGGAGGCCGCCTTGGCGAGGAAGGGCCGCGCGTGCTGGCGCAGCTTCGCCAGCGGCAGCCTGCCGGTGAGCGCCTCGTCGAGCCGCAGGTCGTGCAGCGCCACGCCCCACTGGAAGACGAAGGCGAGCACCAGCGCGGAGACCGGCTGGACGAGGTGCCCCGCGTGCCAGCGCTGCTCGGCGGTCACGCGCAGGAGCGCGTACCCGACGTCGCGGTCCTTGCCGAGGATGTTCGTGAAGGTGTGGTGCTCGAAGTTGTGCGAGTGCCGCCAGTCGTCGCCGGTGCAGACGATGTCCCACTCGTAGCGCCGCGAGTCGAGCGCGGGGTCCTTCGTCCAGTCGTACTGCCCGTGCATGACGTTGTGGCCGACCTCCATGTTCTCGAGGATCTTCGAGAGCGCGAGGGCGCCGGCGCCGGCGGCGAAGGTCACGGGGTCGAGCCCGAGCGCGAGCGCGAGGCGGCCCCCGGCCTCCGCGTAACGCGCCGCACGCAGGGTCCGCCGGATGTGGTCGACGTCGGCCTGGCCGAGGTCCTGCACGACCTCCTCGCGGAGCGCGTCGAGCTCGCGGCCGAATGCGTCGGCGTCGGCGGCGGAGAGCGTCCTGCTCGTCGTCGTGGTCTTGCCCATGGGCGATCGTCCCTCCTTCACAGGCCGAGCTCCAGGTCGGAGCGCGCGATGGAGATGCACGGCTGGATGTCCTCGTCGGGCGCGCTCGAGACCGCGCCGGTGACGAGGTTCTCGACCGTGCCGGAGCGCTTCCGGCACTTGCAGGTCTGGCAGATGCCCATCCGGCACCCCGACGCGGGCCGCTCGCCGGCGCGCTCGAGCTCCTCGAGCAGCGTCCCGGAGCGCGCGGTGAAGGTCCGCCCGGAGCGCGCGAGCGTGACCGTGACGGGCTCCGCGCGGCTGCGCGCGCGCGGCGAGGCGGGGAGGGCGAAGCGCTCCTGGTGGAGGCGGCCCCACGCGCCCGCCTCGCGCCACATGCGCTCGACGCGCGCCATGAGGCCCGCCGGCCCGCAGAGGAACGTCTCGCGCTCGGCGAAGTCGGGGACGAGCGCGCGGAGCTGCGCCTCGTCGAAGCGGCCCGGGCCCGAAGCGGCGTCCGCGAGGCAGGTGTGGAGGCGGAGCCGCGGGTGCCGCGCGTCGAGCGCGTCGAGCTCGCGGGCGAAGATGACGTCGCTCGCGCTGCGGGCGTGGTGCACGAAGGCGACGTCGGTGAGCGCGCCGCGCCGCGCCAGATCGCGCAGGATCGCGGCGAGCGGCGTCACGCCGCTGCCGGCCGCGAGGAGGAGGAGCTTCGCCGGGGCCGCCCAAGGCAGGACGAAGTCGCCGGCGGCGGGGCCGAGCCCGAGCACGTGGCCGGGGCGGACGTGGTCGTGGAGCCAGCCCGAGACGCGCCCCCGCGGCGCGCGCTTCACCGTGATCGCGAGGTGCGCGTCGCCGGGCGCGGACGACAGGGAGTAGGGGCGGCGCACGCGCACGCCTTCGATCTCCACCTCGACGAGCGTGTGCTGGCCGGCGCGGTGGCCGCACCAGCGGGCGTTCGGGCGCAGGAGGAACGTCTTCACGTCGTGCGTCTCGTCGAGGACGGCCTCCACGCGCGCGCGCACCTCGCCGAGCGAGCGGGCCGCGTCGAGCTCGCCGACCCAGAACTCCGCCTGGCGATCGAGCAGGAGCCGGCGCGCGAGGCCGCTCGCGAGGCGGCGGGCGTTGCGGGGGAGGGAGGAGATCGTCATGCCTTCGTTTCCTACGATACAGTAACTTGCCGCATCGTAACGAGCACCATTGCGGGCTGCAAGTGCGCGAAGACGGCCGGGCGAACAGGTGCCTTCTGGTACGGTACCGTAACTTACCGCGTCCCCTCGGGAAGAGCCGGCGGCGTGACACGGCCATGACCGGGCGGTGACGTCGCGGTGACGCGGAGCGCGCGCGTTCAGGACAGCGGGAGCGTCGATCAGCCGCGGAGGCGCTCCAGCTCGCCGATCCACCCGGGCGAGAGCCCGGCGGCGCGGGCGCCGCGCAGCACGGTCTCGAGCCACGCCTCCGCGGGAGGCGCCTCGGCGGGGAGGCGGCGCTCCGGCGCGGCGAGCCAGGCGAGCGCCGTCGTGGGCGCGCTCGCGCCGGCGGGCGTGACGCTCACCTCCAGTGCCCGGTAGAGGCCCGACACCGCACCCTCCTTGTGATCGGCGAGCCCGCGCGCCGCGCCGGGCATCGGGAGGGCGAGGCCCTCGACGTGCGCGCCGGGCGCGAGGACGAGCGTCCCCACCGCGCCGCCCCAGTAGCGGGAGGGGACGTCGCAGGCGAGGCGCCAGCCGTCGAGGCGGGCGCGGACGCCGCGAGACAGGTCGGGCGGGGCGTGGCCGTGGTCCTTCGCCCAGGTCGCGAACGCCTCGCGATCGAGCGACGAGCCGTAGATGAACCAGGTGAAGTCGGACGCGGCGGGCGCCTCGTGGGGCGGGCCGGCGATGGGGAGCGGCATGGGCGGGGTCTAACGCCCGGGCGCGCCCGCGGCGACGCCGCCGCCCTCCGCCGGACGAACCCGAAACGCTGCGAGAGCGCCGCAGGCGCGAAGCAGGGACAGCGCCACGAAGTGGCGCATGGGGCCCTGCGAGCAGGAGGGGGAGGGCGCAGCCCTGATCATTCATCATATCTGGCCGGACGGCCCGCCGGCTCATCGCGCGCTCACCGGCATCCGTGCCCCGTGAGGTTCATGGGCCGAGACGGAGCGGCCCGGCCCGGCGCACGGCGCCGAGCCCGCCCGCGCCTTTCCCGGGTGAGCGCGCGCGCGAGGCGTCGGTGCGCGCGGGAACCGTCCGCGCGAGATCGGCTACCCCGCCGGCGCCGCGCGGCAACGACCGCCCCGCCGCGTCCGCCGCCTCGTCCGCTCATCCGAACGGGAGGCTCGGTGCTGCTCCGTCCTCGTCCGGCCCGCGAGGCTCCGGTGCATTCGACACCGTCGAGGTCCCCCCGCGTGCGATGGGGAGGATGTGGTCGAGCTGGAGGCGCCTCGTCGCGCCGCACACGCCGCCGGACGCGAGGGGCCATTGACACTTGCCATCGTCCCGCGTGAAGACCTCGCGCCGCACGCTGGCCGCGACGTGGCGCGGCCTCGCCGAGGGCGGCGGCGGCGCCGTGCGGGGCTTCTTCACGAGGCCACGCTTCCGGTCCCGCGCGGCGAGGAGAAGGTCGAGGCCCGCCTCGAGGACGGCCTCGACATTCGCGCCCGGGTGGCTGTGGGAGAGCGCGTCGCGGGCCGCGGCGAGCTTCGCGAGGAAGCGCTTCGAGACGGTGACATGAAGCCGGGAGAGGTCGGCCGTGAGCGGATCGGCCACGTCCGGCTTCGCCACGGGCCCGACCAGCGCAGGCGAGGCCGCCGGCGCGGGCTGGCCCGCCACGAAGCGGAGTTCGCCTGGACGAACTCCATCGCGCGTCGCTTCGCCGGCGGGCGGCTCCGGGAGGGGCGGTGCCGCGGGCGTCGGCGACGCGACCGCGGCGGGCAGCGCCGGAACGATCGCCGTCACGACGGCGCGCCGCTGCGGCGACTCGGCCGGGCAGAGCTCCGCCGCGATGACCTTCGCCTCCCACTTGGAGGCACCGAGGAAGC
>JBJMQK010000693.1:0-12511 GCA_045802735.1 Anaeromyxobacteraceae bacterium
GCCGCGACCGCCGTCGGCCCGCTGCGCGAGCTGGTGAAGCCCGGAGGTGCGCCGCCGGGACGGCGCTGGCTGGTCGTCGTCCCCGCCGGCACCCCGGACGCCGCCCCCGTGCTCGCGGGTCAGCTCGGCGCGCCCGCCTCCGGCCCCGGAGCGTCCCCCTAGCACACACGAGGAGTCAACTCATGGCACGCCAGAGCCTCATCGCCTTCGCCTTCGCGCTCGCCACCACCTCGCTCGCGGCGCGCGCCGAGGAGACCCGCATCGCGAAGCAGGATTACCAGATCGACGGGGGCGACCCCGGCATCCGGCTGTTCGTCCGCGCCAAGGCGCCGGAGGGGAAGAAGGCGTTCTCGCGCGACGAGGTGGTGCTCTTCGTCCACGGCGCGACGTTCCCGTCCACGCCCGACTTCGACCTCCAGTACAAGGACTACTCCTGGGCCGACTGGATGGTGAAGAAGGGCTACGCGGTCTACATGTTCGACAAGCGGAACTACGGGATGTCGACGCGCGAGAAGGCGATGGACGAGCCCGCTGCGAGCCACCCGCCCCTCTCCCGCTCCTACCTCGTCATCCGCGACCTCGGCGCGGTCGTGGACCACCTCCGCGCGAAGCACAAGATCGACCGGGTGACGCTCGTCGGGTGGTCCTGGGGCGCCATGACGGCCGGTTACTACGCCTCGCTCCACCCGGAGAAGGTGAACCGGCTCGTCCTCTACGCGCCGCTCTACTCGTACCCCGAGCACACGAACCTCGGCGCGGGCTCCGGCCTCCAGAACAAGCGCCGCCCATCCGAGTTCAACCCGGCGATGGGCGCCTACCGCCTCGGCACCGCCGCGGCCAACCAGGCCCGCTGGGACGGCGAGATCCCGGTGCAGGACAAGTCGGAGTACCGCGAGCAGGGCGTCGTGGACGCGTTCAACGAGGCGGCGCTCGCGACCGACCCGACGAGCCGCACGCGCACCCCGCCGAGCCTGCGCGCCCCGAACGGCGTGCTCGAGGACAGCTTCATGCAGGCGACGGGTCGCGCGATCTGGAACGCCTCCACGATCACCGCGCCGACCCTCGTCATCGCCGGCGAGTTCGACACCTGGTCCTACCCCGAGGATCGCGAAGGGCTCATGCGCGACCTCGTGCACGCGCAGTCGAAGAAGAGCGTCCTCATCAAGGACGCCACGCACTTCGTGCTCTTCGAGAAGAACCGCAACCAGCTCTACGACGCGGTGCTGCAGTTCCTCAGGGACGCGCCCCGGAGCTGATGGCGGCGCTCGATCGCGAGGGGAGTGAGGCGCCGAAGGCGCCGGATCTCATGTCATGGCGGGACGGTGCCGATCCGGATCAACTCGACGGGTTCACCGCCATGATGAAGCGGTCGAGCGCGGCGTCGAAGCCCTCGGGGTCGTCCATCATGAGCCAGTGCGACACGCCCGAGAGCTTCACCCGCTCGGCCGAGGGGTCGAGCGCGGAGTAGATCATCGGCAGGTCGCGGCCCTCCACCTCGATCGCGAGCCTGGGCCCGCGGTAGCGCCCGACGCGATCCGCCGCCGAGAACGTCGCCATGCTGCGGCGCAGCGCCGCGAACGCCGGCGGGTCCATGCGATCGAGCGAGGCGAGGACGCGCTCCCGCGTCGAAGCCTTCGCGTCGGGGGCGAGCATCTCCGAGAAGAGCTGCCGCTGCTCGGCCTTCCCGAAGGCGGGCGAGGCCTCCTGCCGCAGCGCCTCGTCGATCTCCTCGCGCGGCACGTCCCGGAAGTCGCCCACCGCGTCGGCGTACACGAGGCCCACCACCTTGCCCGGGTGCGCCGCCGCGTAGGTCGTGAGCACGGTGCCGGCCAGGCTGTGGCCGACGAGGTAGAAGCGGTCGACGCGCAGCGCCCGCACGACGGCGTCGAGGTCGTCGGCGAGCGCGTCGATCGTGTAGCCCTTCGGATCGTGGGCGGGATCGGAGCCGCCATGGCCGCGCTGGTCGTAGGCGATCGCGCGCCGGCCCGGCCGCAGGTGATCGAGCTGCGCACGCCAGGCCTCGAGGTCCGAGCCGAGCCCGTGCACGAAGACGACCGGCACCTCGCCCGCGCCGCCGTCGGAGACGCGCAGGCGACCGGCGCCGCCGTCCACGAGGACGATGCGCTCGCCGGGCGACGCCGCGCCCTGCGGCGCCGCCGGCCTCGCGCCGGCCGTGGCGCAGCCGCAGAGCACGAGCGCCGGGAGGACGGCGAGGAGGACTACGCGCTCCGTGAAGGTCATGGCCCCTGTGTAGCCGGGAGGGTCCGCGGCGGCACCATCCCGCGCGAGCCGTTACTCACCTCGGGTGCTCCTCGCCGAGATCGCCGCCGCCTCGCGGGCCGTGGCCGAGACGCCGAGCCGCCTCGAGAAGATCGCGCGGCTCGCGGACCTGCTCGCGCGCCTCGCGCCCGCCGAGGCGCCGGTCGCGCTGCCCTGGCTCACGGGGGCGCTCAGGCAAGGTCGCATCGGCGTCGCGGGCGCGCTGCTCAGGGCGGCCGTCGCCGCCTCCCGCCCGGCGGCGGCGCCGTCGCTCGCCATCCGGGACGTGGACGCGGCCTTGTCGCGCCTCGCCGGCGTGCGCGGCGCCGGCTCGCAGGGCGAGCGACGGCACCTCCTCTCCGACCTCCTCGGCCGGGCGACCGAGCCGGAGCGCGACTTCCTCGCGCGGCTGCTCTTCGGCGAGCTGCGCCAGGGCGCCCTGGAGGGCGTCCTCGAGGCCGCGGTGGCGCGCGCGTCGGGCGCCGCGCCCGCCGACCTGCGCCGTGCCGCCATGGTCGCCGGTGACCTCGCGCCGGTCGCCGCGGCGGCGCTCGCGGGCGGCCCCGCCGCGCTCACCGCCTTCCGCCTGCGCCTCCTCGAGCCGATCCAGCCGATGCTGGCGCAGACCGCCGACGGCGTCGACGACGCGCTCGGCACGCTGGGCGAGGCGGCCTTCGACGCGAAGCTCGACGGCATGCGGGTGCAGGTCCACCGCGACGGCGACGAGGTCCGCGTCTTCACGCGATCGCTCCGCGACGTGACGGCGGCCCTCCCGGAGGTGGCGAGCGCCGCGCTCGCGCTCCCGGCGCGGCGCCTCGTCCTCGACGGGGAGGCGCTCGCGTTCGACGCGGCGGGCGTACCGCACCCGTTCCAGGTCAGCATGCGTCGCCTCGGGCGGAAGGGAGGAGCCGCGGCGCTTTCCGGAGACCTGCCGGTCCGGGCGCTCTTCTTCGACGCGCTCCACCTCGACGGGGAGGACCTCGTGGCGCGGGCCGCGCGCGAGCGCCTCACCGCGCTCGAGGCGGCGCTCCCGCCCGCGCTCGTCGTGCCCCGCGTCGTCACGGCGGATCCGCTCCGGGCGCGCGCCTTCCTCGACGAGGTGCTCCGGGCGGGCCACGAGGGCGTCGTGGCGAAGGCGCTCGACGCGCCCTACGAGGCGGGGCAGCGCGGCAAGGGTTGGCTCAAGGTGAAGCCCGCGCACACGCTCGACCTCGTGGTGCTCGCCGCGGAGCGCGGCCACGGGCGGCGCGCCGGGTGGCTCTCGAACCTCCACCTCGGCGCGCGCGATCCGGCGACGGGCGGGCTCGTCATGCTGGGGAAGACGTTCAAGGGCCTCACCGACGCGATGCTGGCGTGGCAGACCGAGCGGCTCTCGGCGCTCGCCGTCGCCGACGACGGGTTCACGGTGCAGGTCCGGCCCGAGCTGGTGGTGGAGGTGGCGTTCGACGGCGTGCAGGCGAGCCCGCGCTACCCGGGCGGCGTCGCGCTGCGCTTCGCCCGCGTGAAGCGCCACCGCGACGACAAGCGGCCGGAGGAGGCGGACACGATCGAGACGGTCCGCGCGCTGCACCGCCCCGGGCCGGCCGACGCCGAGGACTGACGCCGGCGACTACCCCGCCTCGCCCTCGAGGCGCGCCGCGCGCCGCGACCAGAGCTTCCCCGCCACGACGATCGCGAGCGCGAGCACCGCCTCGGCCGCGTAGAGCGCGACGTGCGAGGGGTGCACGCGCGCCTCGGTGAAGGGATCGGTGAGGATCATCTCCGCCGCGACCTTCCCCAGGATCGCCGCGCCGGCATAGACGATGACCGGGAAGCGGCCCATGAGCCGCGCGAGCAGGTCGCTCGTGAAGACGATGAACGGGATGCTCAGCGCGAGCCCGAAGACGAGCAGCGACAGGTTGCCGTGCGAGGCGCCGCCGACGGCGAGCATGTTGTCGAGGGACATCGTCACGTCGGCGACCACGACGAGCTTCACCGCGTCCCACACGCCGGTGGCGCGACGCGCGTCGCCCTCCTCCCCGGCCTCGCCCTCGCCCATGAAGAGCTTCATCGCGATCCAGAGGATGAGGACGCCACCGGCGAGCTTCACGAACGGCATGACGAGCAGCTGCGCCACGAAGAACGTGAGCGCGACGCGCAGCACGACCGCCGCGGCGGCACCGACGAGGATGCCGGTGCGCCGCTGCTCGCGGGGGAGGTTCCGCACCGCCATCGCGATGACGACGGCGTTGTCGCCGGCGAGCAGGAGGTCGATGAGCACGATGCTCGCGACGCTCGCGATGAACTGCGTGTCGATGCTCAAGGCCCTCTCCCCTCCTGCCGGCGACGGTGATCCCGGCATAGCAGACGCGGCGCGGCGGCTCAACGCGTGTGGCATAGAATCGCGGCCATGCTCGACCTCTCGCCCGAGGAGTTCCTCGACCTCGCGGCGCGCGCCGCCCGCGCCGCCGCGGAGCACCTCCGCACGCTCGACGGTCGCTCCATCGCACCGGGCCTCACCGGCGCCGACGCCGAGCGCCTCTTCGGCGGCGACGCCCCCGAGGCCGGCGCGGGCGCCCGCGAACGAGGCGGGCGGCGCGCGCGGCGTCGTGTACGCCTCGCGCGAGGTGCACATGTCGATCCCCAAGGCGGTGGCGCTCCTCGGCCTCGGCCGTGCGAACCTGCGCCTCGTCGAGACGGACGAGCGCCAGCGGCTGCGCGTGGACGCGCTCGAGCGCGCGATGGCGGACGACGTCGCGGCGGGGCGCGTGCCCGTCGCAGTCGTCGCCTGCGCCGGCACCGTCAGCACCGGCGCGGTGGACCCGCTCGAGGCCGTCGCCGACGTGGCGGCGCGCCACGGCGCGTGGCTGCACGTGGACGGAGCCTACGGCGCGCTCGCCGCGCTCGCCGCGCCGGCGAAGCTCGCCGGGCTCGCCCGCGCCGACTCGCTCTCGCTCGACCCGCACAAGTGGCTCTACCAGGCGGTGGACTGCGGGTGCCTGCTCTACCGCGACCGCTCCGCCGCGCGGCGCGCCTTCTCGCACACCGGCGCCTACGCGGCGTCGCTCACGGACGATCCGGTGGAGGGGTTCGCCTTCTTCGATGAGTCGCTCGAGCTGTCGCGCCGCTTCCGCGCGCTGCGGCTCTGGACGTCGATCCGTTACCACGGCCTCGCAGCCTTTCGCGAGGCCATCGCACAGGACCTCGGGCACGCGCAGCGCCTGGCGCGCCTCGTCGAGGCGGACCCCCGGCTCGAGCTGCTCGCGCCGGTCGAGCTGTCGGCGGTGTGCTTCCGCCGCCGCTTCGGGGCCGACGCGGACGCGCGCAACGCGGCGATCCTCGCCGCGGTGAACCGCCGCGGTCGTGTGTACCTCTCCAACGCCGTCGTGAACGGCGCCTTCGCGCTGCGCGCCTGCTTCACGAACCACCGCACGACCGAGGCGGACGTCGACGCGGTGGTCGAGGAGGTGACGGCGGCCGGTCCCGCCTGAGCTTCCGCGCGGCGCGAACCGCCGATCGTGCAAATGACCTAGAACGGCTGCGGCTTCGCGTCCGCCGTGAGCGGGCTCTCGTAGGGCTTCCCCTTCGTCGCCTTCGCGAACTCCTCCTTCGCGGCGCGCACGACGCCCGGGTCGGCGAGGAGGTCCACCGCCGACGACGCGAGCACCTTCGCGGCGACGAGCATGCCCTTCGCGCCGAGCGGGTGCGCGGCGCAGCTCGTCTGCGACCACTGGTGCGCCGGCGTCCCGAGCGGCCGCGTGACGACCCGCAGCTCGACGAGCGGCAGCGCCGCGCTCACCTCGCCGACGTCGGAGGACGCCGAGCCGCCGTGCCCGGGGCCGTACGGCACGACCTGGGTCGAGAGCCCCGTCTCCGCCGCGCCCAGCTCGCGCTGGAGGCCCTTCGCGAAGGTCTGGTCCTTGTCGTCGAACGCCGGCGGCCCCACCCGCTCCAGCTCGCGCTGGACGAGGTTCCCGAGCACGTCGTTCGGGACGAGATCGCGGTTCGAGGCGAGCACCGTCACCTTGGCGCGCGTCTCGGTCGCGAGCGCCGCGCCGTCGGCCGCCTTGCGCAGCCGGTCGAGGATCCCGGCGACGCTCTCGCCCGTCGCGTCGCGCACCCAGTACTGCCCCTTGGCATAGTCGGGGATGATGTTCGCCACCTTCCCGCCGTCCTTCACCACGCGGTGGATGCGGGCGGTCGGGCGCACGTGCTCGCGCATGAGCGCCATGGCGTGGTCGAAGAGCACGAGCGCGTCGAGCGCGCTGCGGCCGAGCCACGGCGAGGCGGCCGCGTGCGCGGTCTTCCCGAAGAACTCCACGTCGGCGGCGGTGACCGCGAGGCGCGAGCGGTCGTGGACCTGGTTCTCGTCGTCCGGGTGCCACGCGAGGGCGACGTCGGTGCCGCGGAACGCGCCGTCGCGCAGCATGAACGTCTTCCCGATGAGGATCTCCTCGGCCGGCGTCCCGAACACGCGGATCGTGCCGGGGAGGTGCTCGGCCGCGCGCTGCCGGTTGGCCGCGACCGCGGCGGCGATCGCGGCGGTGCCGAGGAGGTTATGGCCGCAGCCGTGACCGGGCGCGCCCTGCGCCTGCGGGCGCTTGGTCTCGACGCCCGCCTCCTGCGAGAGCCCCGGCAACGCGTCGTACTCGGCGAGCAGCGCGACGACGGGTTCCCCCGAGCCGGCGGACGCGACGAACGCCGTGGGCAGCGCGCCCACGCCGCGCGTCACCTGGAAGCTTCCTTCTGGAGCAGATCCTCGAAGTACGACGCCGACTGCTTCTCCTGCAGCGCGGTCTCGGCGAACCCCCAGATCTTGCGCGCCGCCTCCTCCCAGCGCGCCCGCGTCTCGTCGAGGTAGGCGTCGGTCGGTCGAGCGGGGCCGGCGCCGCGCGCGACCCCGCCGAGCGCCGCCGCTCCGCACAGCGCGACCGCTGCGACGAGACGTCTCCTGGCCATGGGCTCCTCCGTTCGCGGACGTCTTGCCAATATTGGCGGATTGCCGCGCCCGCGCCGCCCGCGCGGGGACGACGCCGCCGCGCCCCTCGCGACGCGTGATGGCCTCGCCCCCATGAAGAAGCTCGTGGCCGCCGGACCAGGGGTTCGACGCCACGCCCGGAACGTGCTCGCTCGAGGAGGCGCGGGTCGTCGTGCTGGTGAACGGCCATACGCTCGGGGCGTCGGAGGGCGTCGCCGCCGCGCTCCAGGACAACGGCCGAGCCGTCGTGCTCGCAACGAGACGCCGGGCGTCGCGGTCGTGAACTACTGCCCTTCGACTCGGGCGCCGGCCGGGCCGGCACCTCCGCTCAGGACAGGCTCCGCGCAGCGGAGTCGGCGGGTGATGCCCGCCTGGGACCCGTCACCGAGACGGCGTCCGCGGCATCTGTGGGGCTCACGGAGGAGTGCCATGGCCCCGACCCGCCCCGGCTTCAGGCTCGGAATCTACGTCTTCAAGGACGCGGAGATCGTCGACTTCGCGGCGCCGCACGGCGTCTTCTCCGTGGCGCGACGCTTCGATCCGGAGCTGGACGCGTTCCTCGTCGCCGACGCGCTGCGCCCGGTGCAGGCGCAGGCCGGCTTCACGGTGCTGCCGAACTACGCCTTCGCCGACGACCCCGCCATGGACGCGTTCCTCATCCCGGGGGGCTACGGCACGCGGCAGGAGATGCACAACCGGCGCCTGCACGACTTCGTGCGGGCGCAGCCGGAGTCGACGCTGCTCGTGAGCGTGTGCACCGGGTCGTGGATCTACGGGAAGATGGGCCTCCTCGACGGCCTCCCCGCGACGAACCGCAAGGAGCCCGACAAGGCGGAGGCGACCCCGCCCGGCATGACCCCGCTCGACCGCCTGGCGAAGATCGCGCCGGCGTGCCGGCCGAGCCGCGCGCGCGTGGTGGACGCCGGCCGGATCATCACCGCAGGTGGAATCACCTCGGGGATGGAGATGGGGTTCCACCTCCTGCGGCGCGCCGGGTACGGCGAGCAGTTCATCTCCGAGGTTGCGCGGGTGATGGAGTACCAGGCCGCGTATGATCTGTACCGCGACGACCGCGAGGAGGCGCGCTGACGCGTCCGCCCCGGCGTCGGAGGGCGCATGAACGAGGCGGAGCTGGCGCGGGAGATCGCCACGGCGATCCTCGCCATCGACACGCTGTGGGGCGGCGACGTCATGGACCCCTCCGGCGCGGGACGCTTCATCGCCGATTCGTGGTTCTCCGACGAGCCGCTCCCGCTGGCGTACACGCACCCCGCGGCGGCGCGGCTCCGCGCGACCGGCGGCGTCGCGGGCAAGGAGCGCGACCTCGGGGCAGCCGACGCCTACCTCGCCGCGGTGGACGTCCCGAGGGCCATCGGCGCGACGGCCGACGCGGGCCGCGCGCTCGGGGGTCTGCGCGGCGCGTACCTCACCGGGCTCGCGGAGAGCCTCGACGTCATGTGGGACCTCGCGCACGAGGTGATGGGGCGCGGCCCGGCGGTCCCGTACGAGCGTTGCGTCCTCGCGTCCACGGGCACGGCGCCCGCGCGGTGCGATGCGAGCGAGCGGCGCGCGCGCGTGGCGGAGCTGCTCGGCCGCGCCGGATACGCGACGACCGGTGACGCGCTCCTCCCGGCGGTCGATGCCTGGCGCCGCGAGCGGCTCGTCCCGCGCAAGGCCATCCCGCTCCTCGCGAGCGCGTTCATCGCCGAGCTGGAAGCCGGCACCGGCCGTCACGTCGCGCCGCACCTCCCGCCGGAGCTGCGCGGGATCCCGCGGGCGAACGTCCGCTTCCTCTTCATCGAGAACGCCTGGTTCTCCGGTTCGATGAACTACGTCGGGCGGGCGCGGAACGCGGACGGCTCACCGCGGTACGAGGCGACGTACGAGCTCAACGCCTCGCTCGAGATCTCGGTCCCCGAGTTCGTCGGGCTCGTGAGCCACGAGGTCGTCCCCGGCCACGTCACCACCTTCGCGCTCGTCCAGGCACTTTACGTGCGCCGCGCGCTCGGGTTCGAGGCGACGGTGCTCACGATGAACACGCGCTACGCGGCGCTCTCGGAGGGCATCGCCAACAACGCGCTGCTCATGGCGCACGGCGTGACCGAGATCGGCGCGCTCGAGGACCCGGACCTCCAGCTCGGGCTCCACCTCGCGCTCCTGCAGGACGACGCGAAGGCGCAGTCTTCGTGGCTCACCTGGGCCGAGGGGCGGCCGCAGGCCGAGGTCGCGCGGACGCTGCGGCGCGACTTCCTCGTCTCCGACGAGCGCGCCGACAAGCTCTCCGGGGCGTGGGGGCGGAACCCGCTCTCCGGCCGCATGTACCTCCCCGCCTACCGCGCCGGCACCGAGAAGGTCGCGGCGCTGCGGCGCCGGCACGCGCCCGAGAAGATCATCCCCACCCTCTACGGCTGCTCGGGGCTCGTCGACCTCGTCACCATCGACGCCGCGCTCGCAGGGACGGCGCGGTGACCGACGCCGCAGGCAAGGAGCCGCCCGCGCACCGCCGCCTGCGCGCGATCCGCAACATCGGGATCATGGCGCACATCGACGCGGGCAAGACGACGCTCACCGAGCGGCTCCTCTTCGCCGCCGGCCGCACCCACAAGATGGGCGAGGTGCACGACGGGCAGGCGGTGATGGACTGGATGGAGCTCGAGCGCGAGCGCGGCATCACCATCACCTCGGCGGTGACGAGCTTCGGCTGGCGCGGGCACGAGCTGCACCTCATCGACACGCCGGGCCACGTCGACTTCACCATCGAGGTGGAGCGCAGCCTGCGCGTGCTCGACGGCGCGGTGGCGGTCTTCGACGCGGTGCAGGGTGTCGAGCCGCAGAGCGAGACGGTGTGGCGGCAGGCCGACCGCCACCGCGTGCCTCGCATCGCCTTCGCGAACAAGATGGACCGCGTGGGCGCCGACTTCGCGATGACGCTCGCGTCGCTGCGCGCGCGCTTCCCGGACCACGTCATCGCGCCGGTGCAGCGGCCGCTCGGCGCCGAGGCCGCGTTCGCCGGGTTCGAGGACCTCGTCGCGCGGGCGCGGGTCCGCTTCGGCGACCCGGACGACCCGCGCGCCTTCACGGCCGAGGAGGGCCTGTCGCCCGAGGGTGAAGCCGACCGCGCCGACCTCGTCGCGCGGCTCGCCGACGTGGACGACGCCGCGGCCGACGCGGTGCTCGCCGACCGCGACCTCGACGCCGAGGCGCTGCGCGGCGCGATCCGGCGCGCCACCGTCGGCGGCCGCTTCGTGCCGCTCCTCTGCGGCGCGGCGCTGCGCAACAAGGGCGTGCCGCAGGTGCTCGACGCGGTGTGCGACTACCTCCCCTCCCCGCTCGACGTGCCGCCGCTCACGGCGCGGAACCCCGTGACCGACGAGGAGGAGCCCTGCCCCGCCGACGACGCCGCACCGCTCGTCGCGCTCGCGTTCAAGGTCTCGCTGCTCGACGAGGGGCGCCGCCACGTCTTCGTGCGCGTGTACTCGGGGCGCATCGCCGAGGGCGACGAGGTGTGGAACGCGCGGGCGCGCAAGAAGGAGAAGGTGACGCGCGTCCTCCTCATGCACGCCGTGCACAAGGAGCGGGTGGCGGGGCTCGGGGCGGGGCAGATCTTCGCGGTCGTGGGGCTGAAGGAGACGCGCACCGGCGACACGCTCTCGAGGCCCGGGCACCCGCTCGTCCTCGCCTCGATCACCGGGTACGAGCCGGTCATCTCCCAGGCGTTCGAGGCGGCGACGCAGGCGGAGCGCGACGCGCTCGTGCAGGCGCTCGCGCGCGTCGCCGACGAGGACCCGAGCGTGCGCTCCGGCGACGACCCCGACACGGGCCAGCTGCTCGTCTCGGGGATGGGCGAGCTGCACCTCGAGATCGTCGCCGAGCGGCTCCGCCGCGAGTTCCACCTCGCGGTCCGCACGGGCGATCCGCAGGTGCTCTTGCGCGAGACGGTGACGGCGGAAGCGGAGGGATCGGCCACCTTCGAGCGGACGCTCGAGGACGAGGCGATCTTCGGCGCGGCGACGGTGCGGGTCGCGCCGCTCGGGCGCGGCGAGGGGTTCCGCTTCGGCGTCGCGTCCGAGGCGAAGGCGCTGCCGTTCCTGCGCGGCGACGTGCTGCACCTCGCGGAGGAGGGCGCGCGCGAGGCGGCCGAGGCGGGCGTGCTCGAGGGCTACCCGCTGCAGGACGTCGCCGTGACGCTCACCAGCGCGGTCTGGCGCGAGGGAGCGTCGAAGCCCTTCGCCTACAAGGTCGCGACGGCCGACGCGGTCCGCGCCGCCGCCGCGAAGGCGAGCCCGGTCCTGCTCGAGCCGGTCATGCGGGTCGAGGTGGTGACGCCCGGCGAGCACCTCGGCGCCGTGATCGGCAGCCTCGACGCGCGCCGCGGCACGATCCTCGACGTCGCCGACCGCGGCGCGGCGGTGAAGGTGCTCACGGCCGAGGCGCCGCTCAGGACGATGTTCGGTTATGCGACGGAGCTGCGCTCGACGACGCAAGGACGCGCGGTGTTCACGATGAGGTTCGAGCGCTACGACCGCGCCTAGGTCGCGCGCTGGAGGAGGAGGCCATGAAGAAGGTCACGCCGTTCCTGTGGTTCGACAGCCAGGCCGAGGAGGCGGCGAAGTACTACTGCTCCGCCTTCAAGAACTCGCGCATCCTCCACACGACGCGCTACGGCGACGCCGGCCCGGGGCCGAAGGGCACGGTGATGACGGTGGTGTTCGAGCTCGACGGCCAGGAGTTCATCGCGCTCAACGGCGGTCCGCTCTTCAAGTTCAACGAGTCGGTGTCGTTCTCGGTGAGCTGCGGGTCGCAGGAGGAGGTGGACGAGCTGTGGGCGAAGCTCACCGCGGGCGGCCAGGAGGGGCAATGCGGGTGGCTGAAGGACCGCTACGGCCTGTCCTGGCAGGTGAACCCGACCGCGCTGGGGCAGCTGCTCTCGGACCCGGATCCGGTGAAGTCGAAGCGGGTGATGGAGGCGATGCTGCGGATGAAGAAGATCGACATCGCGGCGCTCAGGAGGGCCGCCGAGGGGACGTAGCGGCCGTGTCCGACCCCCGCCGTATCCTCGGCTGGTGGAAACGGCCCCGGTCATTGTCGCAGCCACCCTCTTCCTCGCGGTCGGGCTCGGCCTCGGCCTCCTCTTCTCGCGGCACGCCCGCGCGGGAGCGGGGCTCGCCGCCGAGCGGAGCCTCGCTGCGGACCTCGCCGCGGCCCGGCAGCGGCTCGCCGTCGCCGAGGCGGCGCTCGCGGACGCCCGCGCGCGCGCCGCCGCGTCCGACGAGCGCGCCCGCGCCGACCGCGACC
>JBJMQK010000004.1:0-4898 GCA_045802735.1 Anaeromyxobacteraceae bacterium
CCGCATCCTGTTCGGCCGCGAGGCGGTCCTCGCGCGCTGGGACGAGGCGCGCGCCCGCTGGCGCGTGCGGACGCGCGGCGGCGAGGAGTTCCTCTCGCGCGTCCTCGTCGCCGCGACGGGGGCGCTCAGCAACCCGGCCTACCCGGCGCTGCGCGGCGTCGAGCGCTTCCGCGGGCCGCGCTTCCACTCGGCGCGCTGGGATCACGCGGCCGACCTCGCCGGGAAGCGCGTCGCGGTGGTGGGCACCGGGGCGAGCGCGATCCAGCTCGTGCCGCACGTGCAGCGCGTCGCCTCGAGGCTCTACCTGCTGCAGCGCACGCCGCCCTGGATCCTGCCGCGCCGCGACCGCGCCTATCACGGCTGGGAACGCGCGCTCCTGCGCCGGGTCCCGCCGCTGCGCTGGCTCTACCGACAGTCGATCTACTGGCAGCTGGAGGGGCGCGGGCTCGCGTTCGTGAGCCACCCGCGCCTCATGCGCGTCGTGGCGGCGGTCGCGCGCTGGCACCTCGCGCGGAGCGTGCGCGACCCGGCGCTGCGCGCGGCGCTCACGCCGGCCTACACGCCCGGCTGCAAGCGGATCCTCCTCTCCGACGACTACTACCCTGCGGTCGCGCAGCCGAACGTCGAGGTGGTGACGGAGGCGATCGACGAGGTGCGGGAGGGCGGGATCGCGCTCGCCGGCGGCCGCGTCCTCGACGTGGACGCGATCGTCTACGGCACCGGGTTCGACGTCCACGCGTACCTGGGCGGGCTCGCGGTCGTCGGCCGCGGCGGGCTGCGCCTCGCCGACGCCTGGCAGGACGGCGCGGAGGCCTACCTCGGCACGATGGTCACAGGCTTCCCGAACCTCTTCGTCATGACGGGCCCGAACACCGGCCTCGGCCACAACTCCATGGTCGTGATGATCGAGGGGCAGGCGCGCTGGATGTCGCGCGCCGTGCGCCTGCTGCGCGAGCGCGGGCTCGCGTCGCTCGAGCCGCGGCCCGACGCGCAGGGCGCCTACAACGCCTGGCTGCGCGGACGGACGGCCGGGACGGTGTGGCTCTCCGGGTGCCGGAGCTGGTACCTCGATCCCGGAGGCCGCAACACGGTCCTCTGGCCCGGGTTCGCGAGCGGCTTCCGCGCGCGCACGGCGCGCCTGCGCGAGGGCGACCTCGCGCTGCGGCCCGCGCGAAGCGGAGTCGAAGGGTGGAAAGCGTCGGGCGGCGCGATCCGCCGCCCGACGCCTGTTCGCCCTTCGCGCTAGGCGACCGCCCGCGGGGCGAGCATCGCCGCGAGGTCCGCCTCGGGCGTGGTGATGGCCTTCACCGCGAACTTCTCGACGAGGACGCCGAGCACGTCCGGCGTGATGAACGCCGGCAGCGAGGGGCCGAGGCGGATGTTCTTGATGCCGAGCGCGAAGAGCGTGAGCAGGATCGCGACCGCCTTCTGCTCGTACCAGGAGAGCACGAGCGACAGCGGCAGGCCGTTCACGTCGGTGTTGAACGCCTTCGCGAGCGCCACCGCCACCTGGATGGCGGAGTAGGCGTCGTTGCACTGGCCCATGTCGAGGAGCCGCGGCAGGCCGGCGACGGTGCCGTGGTCCTGCTGGTTGAAGCGGAACTTGCCGCAGGCGAGCGTGAGGATGGCGCAGTCCTGCGGGATCTGCTCGGCGAGCTCGGTGTAGTAGTTGCGGCCGCTCTTCGCGCCGTCGCAGCCGCCGACGAGGAAGAAGTGGCGGAGCGCGCCCGTCTTCACCGCCTCGATGACCTTGTCCGCGACGCCGAGCACGGTCTTGTGCCCGAAGCCGACGAGGATCGTCTTCTCCGGCGCGTCCTCCTGGTAGCCCGGCGCGGCGAGCGCGGCGGCGATGACCGGCGCGAAGTCGGCGTCCGCGATGTGGCGCACGCCCGGCCAGGCGACGAGCCCGCTCGTGAAGATGCGGTCCTCGTAGCCCTTCGGCTTCTGGATGCAGTTCGTCGTCATGAGGATCGCGCCGGGGAAGGCCGCGAACTCCTCGCCCTGGTCCTGCCACGCGCCGCCGTAGTTGCCGGCGAGGTGCGGGTGCTTCTTCAGCTCCGGGTAGCCGTGCGCCGGGAGCATCTCACCGTGCGTGTAGATCTGGATTCCCGTGCCCGCCGTCTGCTCGAGCAGCAGCGCGAGGTCCTTGAGGTCGTGGCCGGAGACGACGATCGCCTTGCCCTTCCTCGCCGAGACGCGCACCGGCGTCGGGACGGGGTGGCCGTAGGCGCCGGTGTTCGCGGCGTCGAGGAGCTGCATCGCGCGGAGGTTCACCTCGCCGCAGCGCATGGCGAGGCCGACGAGCGCGTCGCCGTCCGGCTTCGCCGTCGCGAGGTGGTCGAGCGCCTCGTGGAAGAAGCCGTACACCGCGGCGTCCTCCTGGCCGAGGACGCGGGCGTGCTCGGCGTAGGCGGCGGTGCCCTTCACGCCGTAGGTCACGAGCTCCTGGAGCCCCGTCACCGTCTTCCCGAGCGTGGTGAGGCGGCCCATGATGCTGACCTGCTCGCCCTGCGCGACGAGGCCGGCGAGGTCGGCGGCGAGCGCCGTCGCCGCCGGTCCGCCGAGGCGCTCGGGGGTCTCACCCTTCGCGCGGGCGGCGCCCTCGTAGAGCGCGCGGGCGGCGTCACGGACGACGGCGAGCTTGCGGATCTCGACCTCGAGCCGGGCCGGGTCGAAGTTCACGTTCGTCACGGTGGTGAAGAGCGCCTCGGTGACGGCGACGTCGACGGCGCTGTCGCGCGCGCCGAGCTTCGCCGCGCGGTGCGCGTACATCGAGGTGCCGGTCGCGACGTGGAAGAGGAGGTCCTGCAGCGCCGCCGTCGTCTCGTCCTTGCCGCAGTTCCCGACGATGGTGCACCCGCCCGGCTGCGGGGTCTGTTCACACTGGTAGCAGAACATCGACATGGTGGTTCTCCTGGGATGGCCGTTTTCAGGCCGGGGTGGTCGAACCGCGGCGCCCGTTCATTCGGGGCCGGGGGTGCGTCGTGCCGGCCACGCCGGCGGTGAAGGTCAGGGGCGTCTTCCCGCGGGCGCGGTCGGGCGCGCCTTACCGCGGGTGCCCGACGGCGGCGCGACGAACGCCGGCGCGGGCGGGGGAAAGAGGGCGACGAGGTCGGAGAGGCGCGTCCCGGCGAGCCGCGCGTGGACGAGCGCGTTCGCGTCGTGGAGCGCCGGCCCGAGGAGGCAGGTGCCGCAGCACTGCGGCGGATCGAACAGGCAGCCGGCGATCTCGAGCTTGCCCTCGATGACCTCGTAGACCTCGAGGAGCGTGACGCGCTCGGGATCGCCCGAGAGCGTGAAGCCGCCGCCCGGCCCGCGGACGCTCTCGACGAGCCCGGCGCGCGCGAGCCGCTGCAGCACCTTGGCGAGGTGGTTCTCCGACACCGGCAGCCGCGCCGCGACCTCGTGGATCGTCACGTGGCGGTCGGGATCGGCGGCGAGGATCGCCATGGTGTGCAGGGCGATCGACGAGGCCTCGGTGAACTTGACGACGCCGCTCAGGGTGCGCTCCGGGTCCGTGTTCGGGTAAAGCGGCACCCGTATACCTGAATCACACCGGCGGTGGCAAGGGGGCCGCCCGGCGATTAACCCCGACACGAACCCGAAACGAAACAGAGGAGGTCGCATGGCCGGAACGAAGCCCATCCCGGAGGGCATGCACACGCTCACGCCGAACCTCATCCTCTCCGACTGCGCGAAGGCGATCGCGTTCTACGATCGCGCGTTCGGGGCGAAGGAGCTCATGCGCATGCCGGCGCCCGACGGGAAGAGCATCTGGCACGCCGAGCTGAAGATCGGCGACTCGGTCCTGTACGTGAACGACGAGATGCCGGGCATGGGCCGGTCGGCGCCGAGCGCGGCGCAGCCCGTCCCGGTGATGCTGTGGCTCTACGTCCCCGACACGGACGCAGCGTACCGGCGCGCGATCGACGCCGGCGCGAAGTCGATGATGGAGCCCGCCGACATGTTCTGGGGCGATCGCTGCGCCGGCGTCGCGGATCCCTTCGGCTACCTGTGGTCGTTCGCGACGCGGGTGAAGGACCTCAGCCCCGAGGAGATGAAGAAGGCGGGCGACGCGTTCGCGCGGCAGATGCAGCAGGGGCGGCCGAAGTCCTGAGCGGCGCCGGGGGCGCGCAGCGCCCGGTCAGGTGCTGCGCGCCTCGCGGAAGAGCGCGAACGAGCTCGTGTAACCGTGGAGGAAGGTCGTCCCTCCCACCGGGCCGATCTCGCCGTTGCAGAAGAAGCCGCCGAGCGGCGCCGGGCCGAGCTGCTCCTCGAACAGGCTCGTGTCGTGGTCGGGGTGGCCGAAGAGGCCCGCGCCGCGGCCGAGGCAGGAGAAGAGGAGCGCGCCGGCGGGACGGCCCGCCGCCGCCCGGCGGTGGCGGACGAGGAGATCCCGGAGCTCCTGCTCGGCGCTGTGCGCGTCGCGCAGCACGAACTGCACGACCGAGAGCGGCATGAGCTCGGCGCCGATGGCGAGCGCGCCGGTGCGCGGGTCGGTGCCGACGAGGTTCCTGACGAGCAGCTCCCCGCGCTCGCCGTCCGCCTCGCCGGCGCGCTTCTCCAGCCCGACGAAGAGCGAGTGCTCCATGAGCTCCCGGTCGCGCACGTCGAGCGAGCGGTACAGCTCGCGCAGGACGTCGATCGGCGGGCGGCCGTCCAGCTCCTGCAGGAGCGACCGCTGGCAGCGCGTCACCACCATCGGCTCGCCGATGGGGCGGCAGCCCTGCGCCACGAGCGTGTCCACCGCGAGGTCGCCGCTGAAGACGACGCCGACGCCGCCGTCCCGGTGCACGTCCGGGCCGAGGAAGAGCCGGTTCTCGCCGGGCACCTGCCCGCCGCTCGCGAGGCCGCCGAACGTGGGCGCGCCTGGATAGGCGGCGCCGAGGCCATCGATG
>JBJMQK010000063.1:0-9165 GCA_045802735.1 Anaeromyxobacteraceae bacterium
CGAGAGCCCGAGGAAGACGTCGGCGCCCTCCATCGCGTCGGCGAGCGTGCGGCGCTTCGTCTCGGCCGCGAACTCCTGCTTGTACGGGTTCATGTTCTCGGCGCGGCCCTTGAACACGACGCCCTTCGTGTCCACGAGGAGCACGTTCTCGCGCTTCACGCCGAGCGAGAGGTAGAACTTGGTGCACGCGATGGCGGAGGCGCCGGCGCCCGACACCACCACGCGCACCTCGTCGATCTTCTTGCCGGCGAGCTCGAGCGCGTTGAGGAGCGCCGCGCCGGAGATGATCGCGGTCCCGTGCTGGTCATCGTGCATGACCGGGATCTGCATCTCCTTCTTGAGCCGCTCCTCGATGACGAAGCACTCGGGCGACTTGATGTCCTCGAGGTTGATGCCGCCGAACGTCGGCTCGAGCGCCTTCACCACGGTGCAGAAGTGGTCGATCTCCCTCGCGTCCACGTTGATGTCGAACACGTCGATGTCGGCGAACTTCTTGAAGAGGACGCCCTTCCCCTCCATCACCGGCTTGCCGGCGTAGGGCCCGATGTCGCCGAGGCCGAGCACGGCGGTGCCGTTCGAGACCACCGCGACGAGGTTTCCACGCGCGGTGTACAGGTAGCTGAGATCGGGGTCCTTCGCGATCTCGAGGCAAGGCTCGGCGACGCCCGGGCTGTAGGCGAGCGAGAGGTCGCGCGCGGTCGCGCACGGCTTCGTCGGCACGACCTCGATCTTCCCCTTGCGCCCCGACGAGTGGTACTCGAGCGCGTCCTCGCGGCGGATCTTCTTCTTCGTGAGCGGTTGCCCTTCCGGCACTGCCGCGCTGCCCTTCGACGGTGCGTCGTTGGCCATGGGTCGGACCCCGGGGTGTGGGTGAGTGTACGGAACACCGTAACCGCAGCCCCCCAGGTGTCAAGGACGGACGCTCGCCGGAATTGACGCCATGTGTTGACGGGAAACGTCAGCGGCGGGTGCCGCCGCCGCGCCGCGCCGGAGCCGCCGCCGGAGCGGCCGCGGCGTCGCGCAGCCCGAGACCGCGCCTCTTCTCCAGCTCGTCGATCGTCCGCGGCCAATCCTCCTTGAGCAATCGCGCCAGCGAGCGATCGGAGAGGATCTGCCCGCCCGTCTGGCAGCGCGCGCAGTAGTTCGTCTCGTTCTCGGCGTGCACGATGCGCTGCACCGGCGCGCCGCACACCGGGCAGGGCTCGCGGTGGCGCCCGTGCACGGCGAAGTCCTTGCGGAAGGCGGTGACCCCCTCGGGGAAGCCGCCCTGGCGCTCGGCGCCGAGCCGCTCGGAGAAGCGCCGCAGCACGTCCTGCGTCGCGGCGAAGAGGCGCGCCAGCTCCTCCTCGTCGAGCCGGCGCGTGAGCTTCACCGGCGACAGCCGCGCCGCGTGGAGGATCTCGTCGGAGTAGGCGTTCCCGACGCCGCTCACGAGGTCCGGGTCGGTGAGCGCGCGCTTCAGGGTGTGGTTCTCGCGCAGGAGCGCCTCGCTGAACGCGGCGAGGTCGACCGCGAGCGGCTCGACGCCGGCGCGCGCCATCGCCGCGAGCCCCGCCTCGCCGCGGACGAGGTGGAGCGAGGCCCGCCGCTTCGTCCCCGCCTCGGTGAGCGACAGGGTCCCGTTCGCGAACTCGAACGCGGCGAGCGGCGTGCCGGTGCGGCCGCGCCGCTTCGCGTCGGGGACGATCCAGTGCAGGCGCCCGGCGATCATGAGGTGCAGCACGAGGTGGAGGTCGTCCGCGAGCGCCATCGCGATGCGCTTCCCGAGCCGCCGCACCCCGAGCACCTCCTTCCCCTCGGCCTCGCGGATGGGCGGGTCGGCGGTCCGGAGCAGGAACGGGCTCGAGAGCCGGACCGCGACGAGGCGCTGGCCCACGATGCGCTCGCGCAGCGCGTCGACGTACGCCTCGATGTCCGGCAGCTCGGGCACCTCGCCGATCTAACGCACGGGCACGGCCGCGACGGCGAGAGCGCGCTCGCCGGGCCCCTCCCTCGTCGGAGGGGCACCGATCGGCGGAGAGGCGCCGCGAGGTCGCCGCGCCGACCTCCAAATGCCCGGCGACATTGACCAACCGTACGTGGACGAGCGGCCCGCGAAGGTGATGTCTTCCCCGGTCCGCTGCCCGCTGGAGCCCGCATGTCCCGCCATCGCCCGCCGCAGACCCCGCGCCCCACGCGCCGCGACTTCCTGCGCGCCCTCGCCGTCCCCGCCGCCGTCGCAGCGTCTCTCGGCTGCACCGGAGCGCAGGACATGCCGGCCGGGCCCTCCCGCGCCGAGGTCCCGCCGCCGCCCCCCGAGGTCCCGATGGCGCCGCGGGCGAGCCCCGCGCTGGCGCTCCTCCGCGCCTACCGCCTCGATCGCGTCGAGCCGGCGACGGTGTTCCGGGCCGGGGGCGACGAGTGACGAACGCGGAGGAGGTCCTCGGCCTCACGGTGACGGAGCTGTCGGCGCGCATCCGCGCCCGCGCCGTCTCGCCCGTCGCGCTCGTCGAGGCGACGCTCGCGCGCGTCGAGCGGCTGGGGCCGCGGCTCAACTGCTTCGTCACCGTGACCGCGGACCTCGCGCGCGAGGAGGCGCGCCGGGCCGAGCGCGAGCTCGCCGCGGGGCGCTGGCGCGGCCCGCTCCACGGCATCCCGTATGGTCTCAAGGACCTCGTCGACACGAAGGGCATCCGCACGACGTTCGGCGCGCGCCCGTTCGCGCGGCGCGTCCCCGACGAGGACGCCGCCGTCGTGACGCGGCTGCGCGAGGCGGGCGCGGTGCTCGTGGGCAAGCTCTCGATGATCGAGCTCGCCGGCGCGCTCGGCGTCACCTGGGCGAACGCCTCGCTGAACGGCCCGTGCCGGACGCCCTGGGACGTCTCGCGCTGGGCGGGCGGCTCGTCGTCCGGCTGCGCAGCGGCGGTCGCGGCGGGGCTCGTCGCCTTCGCGATCGGCACCGAGACCATCGGCTCCTTGCTGTGCCCCGCAGCCTTCTGCGGGGTCACCGCGCACCGGCCGACCTACGGCGCCGTGCCGCGCCACGGCGTCATGACCTTCGCCGCGAGCGCCGACAAGGTGGGACCGCTCGCGCGGAGCGCCCGCGATTGCGCGCTCGTCCTCGCCGCGGTCGCGGGGCACGACCCCCGCGATCACTCGTCCATCGCGGCGCCGCCCGGCCTGGCGCGGCTCGACGCACAGCGCGTGAAGGGGCTGCGCGTCGCCGTGCTGCCCTTCCCGGACGAGTACCCGGTCCATCCCGCGCTGCCGATCTTCTACGAGCAGGCGCTCGCCGGGCTCCGCGCCGCGGGCCTCGTGCTCGAGCGCGCCGCGCTCCCGGACCTGCCGTGGCGCGTCGTCACGGACGTCATCATCGAGGCCGAGGCCGCCGTCTCCTTCGAGGAGCTCATCCGCTCGGGCGGCGTGAAGGAGCTCGCGGACCCCTGCCACCACGCGCACGGCGGCCGGAGCTACGCCGTCGAGTCGCTCTCGACCGACTATGTGAAGGCGCAGGCGGTGCGCTCGGCGATGGCGCGCGACATGGGCGCGTTCTTCGGGAAGTACGACCTCGTCGTCTCGCCGAACACGCCCATCCTGCCGCCGCCCGTCGACGACCCGCTGCCGGGCGACGGCGGCACGATCCTCCAGTACGCGGGGAACGTCCTCGGGCTCCCTGCGACCGCGCTGCCGATGGGCTTCCTCGAGCCCGGCCACCTGCCCGCGAGCCTCCAGATCGCGGGGCCCGCCCACGCCGACGCGCGCGTCCTCGCCGCGGCCGCTGCGTTCCAGGCGCAGACGCGCTGGCACGCCGCGCGCCCGCCGGCGTGAGGCGCGCGGGGGCTCGAACCGGCTCGCGCTCCGCGCCGCGACCCCTTACACTCCGGCCCCGTGAAGATCCTCGTCCGCGCCACCGCCGTGCTCGCGTACACGGCGACGGTCCTCGCGCTCATCGTGTGGCCGCCGGTGGTGGCGCTCGTCGTCCTCGTCACCCTGCCCTTCGACCGGAACCGCGCGGTCGCCGGGCGCCTCCTCCGCCTCTGCGGCGCGTTCGTGTCGCGCAGCTTCCCGTTCTGGCGCATCCGCATCGAGGGGCGCTGGCCCGAGGCGAAGGGCGCCTACGTCGTCGTCGCGAACCACCAGTCGTTCCTCGACATCTTCGTGCTCTCGAACCTGCCGCGCGAGATGAAGTGGCTCGCCAAGCGCTCGCTCTTCCAGATCCCGTGGATCGGCTGGGCCTTCCGCCTGGTGGGCGACATCCCGGTGGAGCGCGGCGACGCGGCGAGCGCCGTGGTCGTGATGCAGAAGGCGCGCGACTACCTCGCGCACGGGATGAGCGTCATGATCTTCCCGGAGGGCACGCGCAGCAGGGACGGGCAGCTCCTGCCCTTCAAGGCCGGCGCGTTCAAGCTCGCCCTCGACGCCGGGGTCCCGATCCTGCCCATCGCCATCTCCGGCACGGCGCAGGGGATGCCGAAGGGCTCGCCCTGGGTGCGGCCGACGAACATCGTCGTGCGCGTGCTCGAGCCCATCCCCACGGCCGGCCTCGTCTCGAAGGAAGCGGCGGGCTCTCGCGACGAGGTGCGCGCGCTCACCCGGCTCCGCGACGAGGTGCGCGGCCGCATCACCGCGGCGCTGGCGTCGAGCCCCGACGCGGCGCCGCCGGTCGCGACCGTGCGCTGACGCAGCGCGGGGCGCTTCCGGCGCTACGATCCCGCGATGAGGGTCACGCTCCCCTACGGCACCCGGCCGCTCGCGCTCGACCTCGACGACGTGCTCGGCGCCGAGGTGCTGGCGCTCCCTCCCCCGCCCGCCGTTCCGCATCTCGGCGCCGCGCTCGACCGCGCCATCCTGTCACCTGTCGGGACGCCGCCCCTCGCCGTGCTCGCCAGGGCGGCGAAGCGGGTCCTCGTCATCGTGAGCGATGCCTCGCGCGACGAGCCGCGCGCAGAGCTCTACGCCGCGGTGCGCCGCGCGCTCGGTCCGCTCCCCGACGGCGCGATCACGCTCGCCGTCGCGAACGGCACCCACGCGCCCGGGCCGCTCGACGCGCTCGGCCTCGCTCCGGAGGTCCTCGGGCGCCACCGCGTCGTGAACCACGACGCGCGCGACCTCGCGGCGCTCGTCGAGGTGGGCCGCACCGCGCGCGGCACCCGCGTCCGGGTGAACCGCTGCGTCCTGGACGCCGATCTCGTGGTCGTCACCGGCCGCGTGAAGCCGCACTACTTCGCGGGGTGGGGCGGGGGCGCGAAGGGGATCTTCCCGGGGCTCGGCGAGAACGACGACATTCGCCAGAACCACCGGCTCAAGGCGGATCCGGCGTCGAGCCTCGGCCGCGCCGACGGGAACCCGTGCCGCGACGACATCGAGGAGGCGGTGCGCCTCGTCGCTCGGCCCTCGTTCCTCCTCGACGTCGTGGAGGTGAGCGGCGTCGTCACCGGCGCCGTCGCGGGCGACCTCGTCCTCGCGCACCGCGCGGGCGTCGCGCTGGCGCGCCCGCACTGCGAGGTCCGGGCGAGGAAGGCGGACGTGGTGGTGGTCTCGGCGCCGCTCCCGGTCTCGGCCACGCTCTACCAGGCCTCGAAGCTCGTCCCGCCGGCCGGGACCCTGCTCCGCGACGGCGGCGTCGTCATCCTGTGCGCGGAGTGCCCGGAGGGCACGGGGCCGCTCCAGACGGTGAACGAGGCCATCTTCGCGCTGGGCGTCCGCCGCTTCCTCCCGGAGCGCTACACGCTCCTCCTCGCCTCGGGCCTCGACGCGGCGACCGCCGCCCGGACCTACGCGACGCCCGCGCCGTCGCTCGGCGCCGCTGTCGCGGAAGCGAGGCGCCTCGCCGGGCCCTCGGCGCGCTGGCTCGTCCTCCCCGACGCCGCCGATCTGGTGCCGGTGGCGATCGGCTGATACGCTCCGCGGCCCGTGACCGACGACCGCTCCCACGTCCACGCGTTCCGCACCGTCCCCCGCACCGGCGTCATCTACGTCACCACCGAGGCGACGAAGCTCGGCTTCTCGTCGCGCGACAAGGCCTGGTGCAACCTCGGCCAGGGCCAGCCCGAGACGGGTGAGCTGCCCGGCGCCCCGCCGCGCCTGCACGCGGTGCAGGTCGACGTCGACGACCAGGAGTACGCGCCCGTCGCCGGCCTGTGGGAGCTGCGCGACGCGATCGCGGCGCTCTACAACCGGCTCTACCGGCGCGGGATGCCGTCGCAGTACTCCGCCGAGAACGTCGCCGTCTCGGGCGGCGGCCGCGCCGCCCTCACCCGCGCCGCGGCGAGCCTCGGGCACGTGAACCTCGGGCATTTCCTCCCCGACTACACGGCCTACGAGGAGCTGCTCGACATCTTCAAGGCCTTCACCGCCATCCCCATCCTGCTCGAGGGCGAGCGCGGCTACGCCTTCACCGCCGACGACCTCCGCAGCGAGATCGCCGGGCGCGGCCTCTCGGCGCTCCTCGCGTCGAACCCTTGCAACCCCACCGGCAAGCTCGTGCAGGGCGACGAGCTGGCGCGCTGGGTCGACGTCGCGCGCGAGCTCGACTGCACCATGCTCCTCGACGAGTTCTACTCGCACTACGTGTGGACGGGCTCGCCGGGGCGGCTGCCGGTGGAGAGCGCGGCGCGCTACGTCGAGGACGTGGACGCGGACCCGATCGTCCTCTTCGACGGGCTCACGAAGAACTGGCGCTACCCGGGCTGGCGCGTGACGTGGACCATCGGCCCGCGCTCGGTCATCGACGCCGTCGGCAGCGCCGGCTCGTTCCTCGACGGCGGCGGCTCGCGCCCGCTCCAGCGCGCCGCCATCCCGCTCCTCGACGGCGACCTCGTCGCCGCCGAGACGAATGCCATCCACCGCACCTTTGGCGAGAAGCGCGCGCGCATGCTGCGCCGGCTCGAGGGGATGGGGATCCGCACCGACCGCGCGCCGGACGGCACGTTCTACGTGTGGGGCTCCGTGGCCCAGCTCCCCGGGCCGCTCGCCGACGGCATGTCGTTCTTCCGCGCGGCGCTCGAGCGCAAGGTCATCTGCGTGCCCGGCGAGTTCTTCGACGTGAACCCCGGCAAGCGCCGCAGCCGCGCCGGCTCGCGCTTCCGCCAGTACGTGCGCTTCTCGTTCGGGCCGTCGCTCGACGCGCTCGAGACGGCGCTCGGCCGCCTCGAGGAGATGATCCGCGAAGCCGCTTGAAGCTCTGTAACGCGCGGCGTTGACGCGGCGTTCCACGATGCCGACGTTGGGGAGAACCCAACGGAGGAAGTCATCGTGGACGCGATTCAACTCATCAAGAACGATCACGCCGAGGTGGACGCGCTGTTCGTCCGCTTCGAGGCCGCCCACCGCGGCGGGGACGTGGGCGAGCAAGCGCGGCTCGCCCGCGCCATCGTGCGCGCGCTCTCGATCCATGCGGCGATCGAGGAGCAGCTCGTGTATCCCTCGCTGCGCGAGGCGGGCGTCGAGGACGACGTGCTCGAGGCGCTCGAGGAACACCACCTCGTGAAGCTCACGCTCGCCGAGCTCGACGGCCTGCCGGCCGAGGACGGCCGCTTCGCGGCCAAGGTGCGCGTGCTCATCGAGAACGTGCGCCAGCACGTGCAGGAGGAGGAGGCGGAGCTCTTGCCGCGGCTCCGCCGCTCGCTCAGCAACGAGCAGCTCACCGAGCTCGGCGACGCGCTCGCCACCGCCAAGCTCACCGCGCCGACCCGGCCGCACCCGGCTGCACCCGACGAGCCGCCCGGCGTGTTCGTCGCCGGAGCGCTGTCGGCGCTCCTCGACCGGAGCCGCGACGCGCTGCGCGAGGGGGCCGCGATGCTGCGCGCCGTCGCCACGCGCGGCGCCCGCCGCGGCATGCGCGCGGCCAGGCGCGCCGAGCGGCGCGGGCGCGAGGCGGCGGTGGAGGTGCGCGAGGCCGGCCGCGAACGGCTCGAGCGCGCGCGCAACGGGACCGCCCGCGTGGCCGACCGCGTGGAGCACCGCGCGGCCGAAGCGGCGCGGACGGTCCAGTCGAAGACGAAGCGCGCGACGCGCACGGCCCAGCGCCGCGGGAAGAACGCGGTGAAGGACGCCGAGAAGCGCGGCCGCGCGGCGACGCGCGGCTACCAGGGCGCCCCGCGCGCGGTGAAGAGGTAGGGGCGCGCTCCCCCGTTCGCCCTGAGCGTAGCGAAGCGGAGTCGAAGGGCGCGCTTCGACTCCGGCCGCTACGCGGCCTACGCTCAGCGCGAACGGACCGTTGCCGCGATCGTGCGCGATGCCGACCCTTCCGGGAGGAGGACTCCCCGTGGACGCCATCCAGCTCGTGAAGAAGGACCACCGCGCGGTCGAGAAGCTCTTCAAGGACTTCGAGCGCGCGGAGAAGGCGGAGCGCCAGGCCGACATGAAGCGCGCGGTGCGCGGCATCGTGCGCGAGCTGTCGGTGCACGCCGTCATCGAGGAGACGCTGCTCTATCCCGCGCTGCGAAGCGCGGCGCCCGACGTCGAGGACGACGTCCTCGAGGGCCTCGAGGAGCACCACCTCGTCAAGGTGACGCTGCTCGAGCTCGACAAGATGAGCCCGAAGGAGGAGCGCTACGCCGCGAAGGTGACGGTCCTCATCGAGAACGTCCGCCACCACGTGCAGGAGGAGGAGGCGGAGCTCCTCCCGGCGCTCAGGAAGGCGCTCGCGCCGGCGGAGCTGCGCGCGCTGGGCGAGCGCATGGCGAAGGCGAAGAAGGCCGCGCCGACGCGCCCGCACCCCGCCGCGCCCGACACCCCGCCCGGCAACCTCGTCACCGGCGCGGTGGCCTCGGCCTACGACCGCACCCGCGACGCCCTGCGCGACGCCGTGACGCCGCGGAACGAGCAGGCGCCGACCCTGCACTAGGGGCTTGGCATCCCGCCGGGCCCCGGGCGAGCTTGCTCGACGGGGCGAGGGCGGCAGCCCTCGTTCAACCACTCGCCGCGGCGATGCGCGGGCCCGGCTCCTTGCCGACGCGCCCGGCGAGCGCCTCCAGCTCCGCGCCCGCGAGCGTCTCCTGGGCGAGCAGCGTGTGCGCGCTCTCGTCGAGCACGGCGCGGTTCACCGCGAGGATGCCGCGCGCCCGCTGGAACTGGCGCTCGACGATGTCGCGCACCGCGAGGTCGATCTCTCGCGCCGTCTCCTCGCCGTAGAGCCGCTCGCGGTACGGCTGGCCGAGGAAGGTCGACGGATCGCGCTCGTAG
>JBJMQK010000203.1:0-10980 GCA_045802735.1 Anaeromyxobacteraceae bacterium
GGAACCAGGAGGTTTGGCGATGAGCGAAGTCACTCCTTTGGGGGCGAAGCTGCGCGGGCTGCGCCGGCGCGAGGGACTCACCCAGACCCAGCTCGCGACCCGCCTGGGGATCAGCCCGAGCTATCTGAACCTCATCGAGCACAACCGGCGACCTCTGCCGGCGGCGCTCCTCCTCCGGCTCGCCGAGCTCGTCCACCTCGATCTGAAGCAGTTCTCCGCCGAGGCCGATCAGCGCGCGGTGGCGGACCTCCTCGAGGTGTTCGGCGACCCGATGTTCGACGCCCACGACCTCGGCGCGGCCGAGGTGCGCGAGGTTGCGAGCGCGTCCCCCCACGTGTCGCGCGCGATGGTCGCGCTGTACCAGGCCTACCGCGGCACGCGCGAGGCGCTCGAGACCCTCACCGAGAAGCTCTCCGAGGGCGGCGTCTCCGGGCTCGACGCCCGCCTGCCCACGGTGGAGGTCTCGGACCTCATCCAGCGCAACATGAACCACTTCCCGGAGCTCGAGGACGGGGCGGCGAAGCTCCGGCGCGACAACGGCCTCGAGACGGCGAACCTGTACGCCGACCTCGTCGCCTACCTCGAGCGCGTCCACGGCGTGCGCGTGCAGGTGGAGCGCACCGCCGCGATGCACGGCGCGGTGCGCCGCTTCGACCCGCAGCGCAAGGTCCTCGCGCTCTCGGAGGTGCTGCGCCGCGGGAGCCGCAACTTCCAGCTCGCGTACCAGGTCGGCCTCCTCACGCAGGGCACCGCGCTCGACCGCCACGCCAAAGACCCGCAGCTCACGAGCCCCGAGTCGCGCGCGCTCGCCCGCGTCGCGCTCGCGAACTACTTCGCCGCGGCGGTGCTCATGCCGTACGAGGCGTTCCTCGAGGCGGCGCGCCTCGAGCGCTACGACCTCGAGCTGCTCGGGCACCGCTTCCGCGCCGGTTACGAGCAGGTGGCGCACCGCCTCACGACGCTCCGGCGCCCGGGTGCGGAGGGCGTGCCCTTCCACATGGTCCGCATCGACACGGCGGGAAACATCTCGAAGCAGTTCAGCGCGTCGGGCCTGCGCTTCGCGCGCTTCTCCGGGGCCTGCCCGCGCTGGAACGTGTTCGCGGCGTTCCTCACGCCCGCCATGATCCGGACGCAGGTGTCGCAGATGCCCGGTGGCGCGACGTACTTCTGGGTGGCCCGGACGGTGCACAAGGACGGCGGCGGCTTTCACTCGCCGACCACCGTCCACGCGCTCGCGCTCGGCTGCGAGGTGTCTCACGCGCGGAAGCTCGTCTACGCCGATGGGGTGGACCTCGAGTCGCGCGAGGCGGTCGTGCCGGTGGGCCTCTCCTGCCGAGCCTGCGAGCGCATCGACTGCGAGCAGCGGGCGTTCCCTGCGCTGCAGCATCCGCTCTCGGTGAACGAGAACGTGCGGGGCGTGTCGTTCTACGCGCCGGTGACGACCGAACCTTCCTGAACCGGGAGTGTCAGGGACTCCCCGTACGTTGCGCGTCAGAAGCTTGACGGCGCCGCGGCGCCAGGGAGACGACACCATGGACTTCAGCGAGCTGCACGGCCTCGGGGCGAAGCGGGAGACGCGCAAGATGGAGCGCGTCGAGGAGACGGTCCGGATCCTGGAGGCGGCGGGCTGGTACCCGCCCTACCACCCGGTCGCGTCGGCGGGCACCGAGCCCACCTGCGTCATCGAGGGGCGCGAGCGGATCATGCTCTGCTCCAACAACTACCTGGGCCTCGCGCGCCACCCGCGGGTGGTCGCGGCGGCCCACGCGACGCTCGACCTGCACGGCACCGGGCCGGGCGGCTCGCGCTTCCTGTGCGGCAACGTGGACGTGCTGTGCGACCTCGACCGCGCCATCGCCGCGCACGTCGGCGCCGAGGACGCGATCACGTTCCCCACCGGCTACATGGCGAACCTGTCGGTCTTCAAGGCGCTGCTCGATCCCTTCCTCGGCATCTTCCCGTATCGCAAGGGGCAGGCGGCGGTGATCGCGGACGAGCGGAACCACGCGACCGTCTTCGACGGGATCGAGCTCACGCACGCGAAGCGCTTCCTCTTCCGGCACAACGACCTCGCGGACCTCGAGGCGAAGCTCGCCGAGGCGGGGGGGCGACCGAAGCTCGTCGTCACGGAGGGCGTCTACAGCCTCGACTCCGAGGTGACGCCGCTCGCCGACATCGCCGCGCTCGCCGAGCGCCACGGCGCGATGCTGATGGTGGACGACGCTCACGGCGTCGGCGTCATGGGCGCGCACGGCGGTGGGACGCTCGAGCACTTCGGGCTCGAGGGCCGCGCCGACCTCGTCATGGGCTCCTTCGACAAGGCGCTCGGCGGCATGGGCGGCTACCTCGCCGGGCGAAAGGACGTCGTGCGGTACCTGCGCGCCGCCTGCCGCGCGTACCTGTTCTCCTCGGCGCTGCCGGCGGTGATGGGCGGGGCGATGCTCGAGAGCATCGCGGTGTGCCGCTCCGCGGACGGCGCGGCGCGGCGCGCGCGCCTGCGGGCGAACGCCGCGTACCTGCGCTCGGAGCTCTCGGCGCTCGGGTTCGAGGTCCTCGGCGACGGCGCGCTGCCGGTGCTGCCGGTGGTCCTCGGCGACGAGGGCGTCGCCATCGCCTTCTCCGGCCGGCTGTACGACCTCGGGGTGTACCTCCCCTGCTTCCGCTGGCCGGCGGTGCCGAAGAACACGGCGCGCGTCCGCGTGACGCCGATGGCGACGCACACCGACGAGCACCTCGCGCGCATCGTCGCCGCGTTCGCCGAGGCGGCGGAGGACGTGGGGGTGCCGCGGGCGGCGTGAAGGACGGCGTCACAGGATCGGCAGCGGCCGGGGCGCGCCGCGGGGGAACGCGGCATCGAGGCGGCGGACGTCGTCCGCCGTGAGTTCGATCGCCCGCGCGTTCTCTCGCGCGTGCGCCGCGCGCGCGGCCTTGGGGATCGCGAACGTGCCTGGCGCGCGCGTGAGGAACGCGAGCGCCACCTGGCGCGGCGTGGCGCGGTGGGCGCTCGCGATCGTCGCGAGGATCCGGCCGCCCGGCGACTCCGGCGCGGGGAACTCGCCCGAGCCGAAGGGGCTGTAGGCGACGAGCGCGACGCCGTGCGCGGCGCACCACGGCAGGACCGCGTGCTCGATGGCGCGCTCCTGCAGGTGGTACAGCACCTGGTCGCAGGCGATCCGGCCGGGGCCGGCGAGGCGCAGCGCCTCGTCGAGCTCCTCCGCGTCGAAGTTGGAGAGCCCCCAGGCGCGGATCTTCCCCGCCTCGACGAGGCGCTCGAACGCGGCGATCGTCTCCTCGAGCGGGTGGCTGCCCGGCCAGTGGAGCAGGTAGAGGTCGAGGTGATCGGTGCCGAGCCGCCGCAGGCTCGACTCGCAGGCGCGCCGCGTGCCCTCTCGGCTCGCGTTCGACGGCAGCACCTTCGACGTGAGGAAGACCTCCTCGCGCCGCCCCGCGATCGCCTCGCCGACGATCTCCTCGGCCGTGCCGTCGCCGTACATCTCCGCCGTGTCGACGTGCGTGAGCCCGGCGTCGAGGCCGGCGCGGAGGGTCGCGATCGCTTCGCAGCGGTCGCCCTGCTCGATGTACCAGGTGCCCTGCCCGACGATGGGGACGCGCGCCCCCGTCGGCCCGAGATCGCGTTGCTCCATGGCCTCTCACTAACGCTGCGCGCCCTTCGACTCATGGCGGCGCCCAGTTCCATTGAGCTCGCAACGTCGCTTCCGCCGCCATGATCAGATCCGGCGCCTGTCGGCGCCTCAGTCCGGGGGGAGAACTCTCCCCCCGAGACCCCCCAGCGAGCGTCACTTCAACTGAGTAGCGGCCTCGAGCCCCTTCGCCGCCTCCGCGCGCAGCCGCTCCGCCTCCGGGTCGCCCGCGTCGCGCGCCGCCGCCGCGAGCGCGAGGGCGCGCTGGTACGCCGCGCGCGCCTCGTCCGGCGCGTCGTTCCTCGCGAGCGCCTCGGCGAGCACGAGCTGGTTCTCGGTCGACTCGGGGAAGAGCTTCACCGCGGCGCGCGCCTCGGCGAGCGCCGCCTCCAGGTCGCCGGGGCCGACGGGCCAGGCCGGCGCGCGGAGCAGCAGCATCGCGTACACGCGGTGCGGGCCCGCCGCGTCGAGCGCCGGCGCGGCTGCGATCGCCTTCTTGAGCAGGTCGACCATCCTCCCGAGCGCGTCGCGGCCCGTGGACGGTCGTTCGCGCGCCTGCTGCCCGAGCGCGATCGCGAGGCGGTAATCGCACGCGGGCTCCGCGGGCGCGCGCCGCTGGCACCACTGCCCCAGCTCGACCTGTTGCGCGGCGAGCTTCCCCCGCACGCCGGCCTCGCGCTCGCGCTCCAGGCGGAAGGTGAGGGCGCGCATCGCGCCGAGGACCGCGTCGGCGCGCCGCTCGTCGGCGGCGGCTGCGTCGAGATAGAGGCCCTGCGCCACCTCGGCCTGGCGCGGGTCGGCGCGGCGCGCCCAGGCCGCCTCCGCCTCGCTGACGAGCGCGTCCGCGCTCCTGCCGCCGCCGGCGCCCGGCGCCATCGTACCGACCGGCGCCGGCTCGTGCAGCGCCGAGGCGCAGCCGGCGACGAGGAGCGCCGCGGCGAGCAGGGCGCCGCGCCTCACCGCACCGCCCCCGCGTATGCCTTGCGCGCCGCCGCGAGCGCCGCCTCGTCCACCGGCCCGAAGCGCGCGAGCTGGATCGTGTCCAGCGCCGCGGCGCCGGCGGCGTCGTCGGGGAGCGCCTTCAGCGCCGCCTCGACCGCGCTCCACGCCTTCGGCGCGAGGCGCCCGCCGACCGTCGCGAAAATGCCCGGCGGCAGCGGCGGCGACCTCGTCACCACCTCGAGCTCGGAGGCGAACGGCAGCGACGCGAGCGCGGCCTCCTGGGCGCCGTCGAGGAGCACGGCCACCTTCTCCCCGGCGGCGGCGCGGCGCAGCGACGACAGCACCGCCGAGGACTGCGCGACGCGCGCGCCCGCCGGGAGCGGCCCCCAGCCGCCGAGCGCCGGACCGCGCACGAAGCCCGGCGCGAACCCGGCGATCGACGCCACCGTGAAGCCGTCGAGCGCACCCGGCGCGGAGGTATTCCCCTTCTTGGCGACGAGCGTCCAGCGCTCGGCGGCGGGTCGGCCCTTCGGGACGGGCTGGAGGCGCGCGCGGAGCCCCAGCTCCTTCTCGTGCTTCAGGAAGAACGGCAGCGACACGAGCGCGAGCGCCGCGTCGTCCTGGCGCAGCCGCGCGACGCCGGCGTCCTCGGCGGCGTCGTACACCGCGGCCACGGGCGGCGACAGCCGGGCCTTCGCCGAGAGCGCCGCGGCGAAGGCGTCCATCGTCGGCTGGGCCTCCGCGGTCGTCCCGGGGGACCCGGGGGAGCACACGACGAGGACGTGCCGCCGAGGCTCCGCCCCGCGGGCGGGCGGCGCGGCGAGCGCAGCGGCGGCGAACGACAGCGCGGCGAGCGCGGCGAGTCTCATGCCGTGAACATTAGCGTGCGTCCGCGCACCGCGGGGGGCGCCACGCACCGTGACAGGAAAACGACCCTCCGAGGCCTCGCACGACACACTCGTCGTGCTAAGTACCAGCGCACCCCGAACGGCCTCAGCACGAGGGAGGATCGACGACCCCCATGCCCCGCCTGCTCAGCGGCATCGACTCGCCCGCGGATGTGAAGCGCCTCGATCCGAGCCAGCTCCCCCAGCTCTGCCAGGAGATCCGCGACGAGATCATCGCGACGTGCGCGAAGAACGGCGGCCACCTCGGCAGCTCGCTCGGCGCCGTCGAGCTCATCGTCGCCCTCCACTACGTGTACGACTCTCCCGCGGACCGGCTGGTGTTCGACGTCGGCCACCAGGCCTACGCGCACAAGCTCCTCACCGGCCGGCGCGAGCGGTTCCGCACCACCCGCACCGCGGGCGGGCTCGCGGGCTTCCCGGAGCGCTCCGAGTCGGAGCACGACGCGTTCGGCGTGGGCCACGCGTCCACGGCGGTGTCGGCCGCGCTCGGCATGATCGAGGGCCGGCGGCTCCAGGGCGAGGGCGGCAAGGTGGTCGCGCTCGTCGGCGACGGCGCGCTCACCGGCGGCATCGCCTTCGAGGGGCTGAACCAGGCCGGCTACCTGCGCCGCGACCTCCTCGTCGTGCTGAACGACAACGCGATGTCGATCTCGCCGAACGTCGGCGCGCTGTCGCGCTGGTTCACCGAGAAGTTCGCGAGCCGCGCGTACAACGAGCTCCGCCGCACGGCGAAGGACCTCCTGCCCCAGCTCCCCAAGGGCCGGGCGGCGATCGGAGCGATCCGCCGCGCCATCCGCGCCGGGAAGGCGCTCGTCTCACCCGGCATCCTCTTCGAGGGGCTCGGCTTCGAGTACGTGGGCCCGGTCGACGGCCACGACGTCGTCGGCCTCGTCGAGACCTTCCGCAAGGTGGCGCGCTGCGAGCGCCCGGTGCTCGTGCACGCCGCGACGGTGAAGGGGAAGGGCTACGCGCCCGCCGAGACGGACCTCGCCACGCGCGGCCACGCGCTCTCCTTCTTCGACGTCGAGACCGGCAAGTCGGTCGCGAAGAAGCCCGCGGCGAAGGCCTACACCGAGCTGTTCGCCGAGGCGCTGTGCGAGAGGATGGAGAAGGATCCGCGCGTCGTCGCCATCACCGCGGCGATGCTCGAGGGCACCGGCCTCGTGAAGTGCAAGCAGCGCTTCCCCGGGCGGACCTACGACGTCGGCATCGCGGAGCAGCACGCCGTCACCTTCGCCGCGGGCCTCGCCTGCGAGGGGCTGCGGCCGGTCGTCGCCATCTACTCGACGTTCCTGCAGCGCGCATACGACCAGCTCATCCACGACGTCGCGCTGCAGGGCCTCCCCATCACCTTCGCGCTCGACCGCGGCGGCCTCGTCGGCGCGGACGGGAAGACGCACCAGGGCGCGTTCGACCTCGCCTACCTGCGCTGCGTGCCGAACTTCGTGGTGATGGCGCCCTCCGACGAGAACGAGCTGCGCCGCATGCTCGCGACGGCGCTCGCCCACGACGGGCCGGCGGCGTTCCGCTTCCCGCGCGGCACCGCGCTGGGCGTGCCCGTGGACGCCGCGCCCGAGCCCCTGCCGCTGGGAAAGGCGCGGGTGCTGCGCGACGCCGGCGCCGACCTCGACGTCGTGGTGCTCGCCGTCGGGCCCGCTGCGCACGCCGCGGTGGCCGCGGCCGAGGCGCTCGCGGCCGACGGCGTGCGGGCGACGGTGGTGGACGCCCGCTTCGTGAAGCCGCTCGACGAGGCGCTCTTCTGCGAGCTGGCGGCGGCGTGCGGCCGCGTCGTCACGGTGGAGGAGGCGGCGCTCGCCGGCGGCTTCGGCTCGGCCTGCCTCGAGGCGTTCGAGCGCAAGGACCTGCTCCGCAACCTGCGGGTGCGGCGGCTCGGGCTCCCCGACGCCTTCGTCACGCATGGTGACGCGAACGCGCAGCGCGCCGAGCTGGCGCTCGACGCCGCCGCCATCGGCGCGGCAGCCCGCGAGCTCGTCCGCGGCCGGGCGCGCGCGCGGCCGCGGCGGGTGGGATAGGGCTTCCCGTACCTCAGTACGGATAGCCCAATTCCACGTAGACCTTGGCGCCTTCGCCGCCGTAGGCGACGTCCACCCGCCCGAGGACGTTCGGGTGGACGAAGGCGCGGAAGCCGACGCCGCCCGCGACCTGCGGGTTCGAGAGCGCGTCGCCGAACCGGGTGAACACCTGCCCGAGCGCGACGAAGGGGTCGGCGCGCCAGTCCGCCACGACCCCGAAGATGTGCGTCTGGAACAGGCGGATGCGCTGCTCCAGCTCGAGCGTCCACGCCTGCTGCCCGATGAAGCGGTCCTCGGTGAAGCCGCGCAACAGGAAGGCGCCGCCGAGCGTGCTCTGCCGGTAGAACGGCACGTCGCCGGAGGACACCGCGGTCCACGACAGGCGCGCCGTGCCGCTGAGGCCGTCCGCCTCGGGCAAGATGCCGCTCGCCTGGGCGCGGCCGCGGAGGTACGTCGGGGAGCCGGAGAGCCCCTCGACCACGTCGCCGCCGACCTCGGCGCGCAGGCCGCGCTCGGCGTAGTCGCCGCCAGCGCGGTCGTCGTAGCGGAGGTCCACGCCCTGCGAGAGCGTCGTCGCGCCGCGCATCCCCGGCGCCGCGGGGAAGACGTCCCTGCTGAGCGGGAGGCCCGGCACGCCGATCGCCTCGACCCCGTCGCGCTCGACGCTGACCGTCGCGCCGAGGTTGAGGCGCCGCGCGACGTTCACGCCGCGCCGCGCCGTCGCGTAGGCGCGGAGGCCCGTGTAGCTCGTCTCGGCGCTCGCCGGCGTATCGGGCCCGAGGCCAAAGAAGCGGAAGAAGGCGCTGCGCTGCAGGCGGAAGGTGAGGTCGTCGGTCGAGGCGCCGGCGGCCGTGGGGAGCCGCTGCCACACCACGAGCGCGTTGAAGTTGATGTGCGTGCTCGCCGAGCCGATGACGGTGAGCGTCTTCTCGTCCGACGGGTAGTAGAACCAGCGGAACGTGCCGGTGACGTGGATGACGGAGTTCCAGGAGAGGCTCGGCGCGATGATCGACTCGGTGCGCTGCCCGTCCGGGCAGACGCGCAGGAACACCGGCATCGCGCCCCAGGTGTTGCCCTCGTTCGGGAGCGTCGCGTAGACCGGCAGCGGGATGAGCTTCGTCGTGATGCCGGACGGACAGTCGGCCGCCGCCGGCCCGGCGCAGACGAGCGCGAGCACGGCGGCGGTGGTGGTGGCGGCGTGTCCCCGAGCCCTCGTCCTCACGCGCGCGGGGATATAGAGGTGGCCAGGGCCGAGGGCACGCCGCGTCGCGCGCGGTCGCTCCAGCCGGCGCGGAGGCGCTCGCGCCAGGCGAGCGCGTCGCGCAGGAACGCGGCGCTGCGGGCCGGCGCGCGCGCGGCGAGGAGCGCGGCGCGCGCGCCCTGGGCGAATCGGGCGGTGACACCGCGGGCGGCGAGCGCGGCGGAGAGGCCGTGCACCGAGCGTGGCAGGGGCTGCGCCGGCGTGTCGGTCACGAGGCGGAGGACGAGGAACGGGATCCCGGCCGCGCCCGCGACCTCGCCGAGCGCCGCCGACTCCATGTCCGCCGCGGCGGGGTCGGCGAGGCCGGCGATGGGCGGGGTGACGACGTGGGCGGCCGAGACGACCGCGCAGGCGAGGGCGCCGTCGGCGACGCGGAGGAGGCCGGGTGTGAGCGCGACGGGGAGCGCGCGGCCGGCGTCGAGGCGGAAGAGCGCGGAGGCGGTGATCCACGAGAGCGGGGGGATCCCGTCGGTGAGGGCGCCGGCGAAGCCGGAGGACACGATGAGCGTGGGGCGCACCGAGCGCAGCCATGCGCGCAGCGCCGCCGCGGCGCGCTCCGGCCCCACCCCGGTCGTGAGCACCTCGATCCCGGGCGCGCCCGCGTCCGCGATGCCGGCGCGGCAGGCGGCGGCCTCGGTCCCGGTCGCCGCGCAGACGAGGATCACGCGAGCCTGCCGGGCGGCGCGCGGAAGCGCCACGCCAGCGACGTCAGCGTGACCGCGATGACCGCCGCGCTCGCCGCGGCGAGGGCGTGGTCGCGGATGACGATCGTCACGGCGAGGTTGAACCCGAACACGCCCGCGTAGACGGCGTACACCGCCCAGACGAAGCGCGGGTGCACCGCGCGCCACGGCCCCTTGCACCACGGGGCGAGGCGCAGCGCGGCCTGGAACACCCACTGGCTCGCGGCGCCGACGAAGAACCAGCCGGCGAAGTTGGCCGCCGTCACGCCGAAGTAGAACCCGCGGTACGGGTACTCGTAGATGCGCCCCAGGAACCACTTCTCGCCCTGCAGCGCCACCGGGTCGATGACGACGTCGAGGAGCATCATCACGAGCCCGCCGACGAGCGGCGCCGCGGGGTGCGTGAGGCCGGTCCAGTCGCGGCGCGCGAGCGCCTCCCTCGGCGAGAGCAGCGCCGCCGCGAGGACGAAGCTGAAGTACGAGAGGAACACGAACGACAGCGAGTCCCAGAACGGCACGTTCGCGATCCAGAGCTCGCGCGTGCGCGTCGCGTCGAAGTAGCTGTAGGGGCCGAAGGGGAAGCCGTTGTGCGTCGAGCTGTACTCGCTCGCGAAGGCGATGAGCCACGTCGAGACGGCGAACGTCAGCGTGCGGCGTGCGCCGAGCTGGTACAGCGCGAACGCGAGGAAGCAGGCGAAGAAGGCGTAGACGTAGGGCCGGTGGACGACCGTCCCCCAGAGCAGCGCGACGAGCCCGGGCGACGCCACCGCGCGCGCCTCAGGCGCCGCTCGCGGCGCAGAAGCGCCCGAGCGCCATGAGCGGGAAGTAGTGCCGGTAGAGGTGGTACCGGAGGTAGAAGTGGCGCGGGAAGCCGGTGCCGGTGAACGCCTCCTCGTCCCACGTCCCCGACGCGACCTGGCGCTCCACGAGCCACGCCACCCCGCGCCGGACCGCGGCGTCGGACGCCGGCCGGTAGGCGAGGAGCCCCATCACGCCCCAGGCCGTCTGCGAGGCGCTGGAGGGGCCGCGCCCCATCGCGGTGCGATCGGCGTACGACTCGAGCCCCTCGCCGAAGCCCCCGTCCGCGTTCTGCACCGACGCGAGCCAGGCGAGCCCGCGCTGCACCATCGGGTCCCTCGCCGGGACGCCGGCGCGGGCGAGACCGCAGAGCACGTTCGACGTGCCGTACACGTAGTTCACGCCCCAGCGGCCGAACCAGCTCCCCTCGGCCTCCTGCGAGCGGCGCAGGTAGGCGAGGCCGCGGCGCAGGGCGGCGCGGTGACGCCGGTCGTCGAGCGCGCCGAGCGCCTCGACGACGCGCCCGGCGACGTCGGGCGACGACGGGTCGCACAGGGAGTCCATGTCCGAGAACGGGATCTGGTTCAGCACCTCGCGGTCGTTCTCGACGTCGAAGGCGGCCCACCCGCCGTCCGCGTTCTGCATCGAGACCATCCACTCCGCGCCGCGCCGCACCACGTCCCCGGCACGACAGGCCGGGTCGGTCTTCACGAG
>JBJMQK010000215.1:0-9703 GCA_045802735.1 Anaeromyxobacteraceae bacterium
GGGGAGACACTCTCCCCCCGAGACCCCCCATCGCGAGCATCATCGCAATGTTGGAAGGACATCAGTAAATGCGCGCGACGGACGCGCCCGAGTAGTAGGCGCGCAGGATCTCGCGGTAACCCTGCCCCGCCTCGGCGCGCCCGACCGCGCCCCACTGGCACATCCCCGCGCCGTGGCCCCATCCCCCTCCGCGCAGGACGAGGCCGTCGCCGTCGCGCGCGACGACGAACATCGCGCTCGGCAGGTTCTCGAAGGCACGGCGGATGCGCAGCTCGCCCTCGAGGAGCGCGGCGCCGCGCGCGCCGGTGACCGCGAGCGCGCGCGCCCGGCCCGACGCGCCGCGCGCCCGCACCTCGAGCGCGGTGATCGGCCCGACGTCGAGCGCGTCGCCGAGCCGGGCCAGGTCCGCCGGCCCGAGCCGCCGCTCCCAGCGGTAGCGGCTCGCGCGCGCGCAGTAGGCGCGCGGCGCCGCCTCGAGGAAGGCGCGCAGGCGCCCCTCGTCGGCGAGGCCTCCCGCCCAGGGCGCGGCGAGCGGCGCCGGGAGGTCCGGGTGGCCGCGCAGGCTGGGGTTCGGCGCGGTGGGCCACACCGCGTCGTTGTCCTCGCCGTGGCCGCCGCAGACGGCGGAGTAGACCGCGTCGACGAGGGCGCGGCTCGTCCGGCCGAAGATCGCCTCGCCGGCCGTGTCGCGCACCGCCGCGTCGGTCGCGGCGGCCTGCGCCGACTCGCCCCGGTATGCCTGACAGTGAACCTCGCTGCAGAGGACGTACGGATCCGACAGGTGCCGCGTGCCGATCTGCGCGAGGACGTTCGAGCGCGCCGTGACCGCCTGCGCCCGCAGCGCCTCGCGCGGCGAGCCGGCCGGGATCTCGCTCGGCACGAGCCCGCGCAGCAGCTCCTCGAGCGGGATCGCGAGCACGGCGGCGAGGCGCCCCGACGCGTCGAGCGTGACGTGCAGGCGCCCGCGGTAGGCGCGGTCGTCGAAGCCGTGCGCGGCGTAGCCCACGTCGTGCTCGACGCGGCTCACGGTGAACCCCGCGTCGCCCGCGACCTCCAGCGAGACGAGGGCGTCGCCGGCCCCGAGCGGCGCGCCCGCGGCGTCGAGCACCTCGACCGCGCCCGTCGGGCGGCGCACCACCTCGCTGAAGACGCCGGTGCGCCCACCGTGCTCGGCGAGGGACTGCTCGGCGAACGCGCGCGCGAAGCCCTCGCTGCCGTCGCCCTCGGCGACGAGCACCACGCGCCGGCTGTCCACGACGTGCCCCGCGATCCCGTAGACGGCGCCGGTGAGCCGCTGCAGCACCTTCACGCCCCGTCCTTCCCAGAGGCGGCGCGTCGCGTCGAGCCGCGCGCGGTCGGACCAGGGCGCCTCGCCGAGGAGCGGGTGATGCGCGAGCGCGGCGGGGAGCGCGTCGCGCGCGCGGACCCGGAGGGCGGTGCCCGGCGCGACCTCCAGCGCCGCGCCGCCTCGCAACAGGAGCCGCGCCCGCGCCCGCGGCCGGAACACGACCTCGCGCTGCCCCTCCATGAGGCGGACGGTGACGAGCGGCGCCCCGCCCGCGGCGAAGTTGAGGCGGTGGCTCCAGAGCAGGTCGAGCGGGTCGCCGGGCTCGCGCGGCGGCGGCGGGGGCTCGGGGGATGGCAGCGGCGGGGGGAGCGGGGGCGGGAGGGTGTCGTCGCCCTTCGACTCCGCTGCGCGGAGCCTGTCCTGAGCGTAGGCCGCGGAGCGGCCGGAGTCGAAGGCCTCAGGGCGAACGGAAGTGAAACTCGGGGTCGGGCTCGGGGTCGAGGTCGAGGTCGAGGGCGCGGTCCCCGGCGGCGGCACCGCCGCAGCGACCGCCAGAGCCAGCGCCGCGACGGCGATCCCGGCGAGCCTCCTCACGCCTCGAGCCGCCGCGCCTTCTCGGCCGCGAGCCGCGCGACGATGTCGGCGGCTCGCGACGGCTCGCCGCCGGCCTGGAGCGCGCGCGCCGCTTCCTCCAGCGCGGCGCGCTCCTCCTCCTCGCGACGGCGGAGCGCCTCCACCATCGCCCCCACCTCGTCGGCGAGCCCGACGAGGTGGTCGCCGCGCCGCAAGGGCCGGGAGCGCGCGAGGCTCCCCGCTCCGACCGCGCGGCACGTGCGCGTCAACACGAGCGCGGGGCCGGCGATGCGGTGGGTGACGATGATCGCGAGCGCGAGGAGGCAGATCACCACCCCGGCGAGCGTCCCGGCGAGCCACAGCATCCGCGCCCTGTCCTCGGCGTGGAGCATCGCGGCGATGACCTCGTCGGAGCGCGGGTCGCCGAGCGCGACGAGCTTGGACGCCTCGGCGTACCCGCGCCACACGTGCCAGCCGAGCGCGATCGAGAGCGCCGCGGCCGCGCCCGCGAGGTAGGCGCCGAGGCGGAGCTGGAGCCCGGGGTCGAGGATGAAGTTGCGCACGCGGCGCCGCCCGCTCGAGTCGGGCGGGGACGGCGCGGTGGCGATCGCAGGCTCGGCCATGCGGTTTCCTCAGTTGAAGGCGAGCAGCCGGGTCGCCAGGTCATCGCAGATGCTCGAGGCGGCGGCCTCGAGCGCCTTCGCCGCCATCGGTGCCGCCGAGGCGGGCGGCGCGCCCGGGGAGCGCGCCCGCGCGCCGCCCTCGACCATCGCCGCGATCCGCCCGTTCGCGTCCACGGCGATGACGGACGCCTTCACCTCCACCCGCAGCGTCCCGCCGCCGTGGTGCACGTCGACCGAGAGGACGGCGGGCTTCAGGCGCCAGCCGGCGCCGCCGGGCTGCCCGCTCGCGACGAGCGAGAAGCCGCGGCGGGCGAGCTGCGCGGCGAGCGCGCCGTGCAGGGCGCTCCGGGCCCGCGCGTCGCCGGCGGTCCCGCCGCACTCCTCGAGCACCACCCGGCGCGCGCCCTGCTCGAGGTCGTCGAGGGCGCGCCGCGCCGCGGCGCGGACCGCGCCGTCGCCGTCCTTCGCCTGCGCCTCGCGCAGCGCCCCCTCGGCCGCGGCGCCTCGGATCCGGCCGCGGGCCGACGCGGCCGCGACGCGCACGGCGGGCGCGGCGTCCTCCTGCAGCGCCCGCGACAGCGCCGCGATCCCGTCCGGCGCGCCGCGCTGCCCCAGGACCAGGGCGGCCTGCGTCCGCACCTTGAGCGACGGATCGCCGGCGAGCGCACGCGCGACGCGGTCGAGCTGCGGATCGCCCGCGGCCACCGCCGCCGGCGCGAGCGCGAGGAGCAGGGCCACGGCGGCGGACGAGGGACCACGCACCATCCGCTCACCTTACCGCGCCGGGGCGCTCCCGGAAGCAGCCGCGCGGAAGAGCGCGTGGACGCGGGTGGTCAGCTCGCCCACCCTGCCCGACCCGACCGCCGCGCCGTCGAGCCGCGTGACCGGGAGGATCTCGCGCGCCGTCGAGGTGATGAACAGCTCGTCGGCGCGCGCGAGGTCGGCGGGCCGGAGCGCCACCTCCCGCACCTCGATCCCGGCGCCGCGGGCGAGCGCGAGGACGCGCCCGCGGGTCACGCCCTCGAGGATGCCGGCGGCGAGCGGCGGCGTCTCGAGGCGCCCTTCACGCACCGCGAACACGTTCGAGCTCGCACCCTCGGTGACGAGCCCGTCGCGGTCGAGGAGGAGCGCCTCGTGCGCCCCGCCGGCGCGCGCCTCGGCGACGGCGAGCACGTTCGCGAGGTGCGCCCCGGTCTTCGCGGTCGTGTCGGCCGCGTCGGGCGCGTCATGGCGCACGCCGACGATGCGGCAGGCGACGCCGTCGCGGTACGCCGCGAGCGGCGGCGCGCGCAGCGGACCCGCGATGACGATCGCGCGCGGATCGACGGCGAGCGCCGGGTCGAGCCCGAGCTCGCCCGCGCCGCGCGTCATGATGATGCGGAGCGAGCGCTCGCCCGGGTTCCACGGCGCCGCGCCGGGGTCCGGCGCGTCACCGCCGCGCGAGGCCTCGAGCGCGCGCGCCACCTCCGCGCGCGTCCGCGCCGCGTCCCAGGGGAGCGGCAGCCCGAGGCGCGCCGCCGAGCGCGCGAGCCGCGCGAGGTGCAGCCCGAGCTCGAACGGCGCGCCCGCGTAGGTGCGCACCACCTCGTACACGCTGTCGCCGTACAGGAACCCGCGGTCGAACACGGACACCGTCGCGCGCTCGGGGGACACGATCGCCCCGTCCATGTTCACGACCGTCGGCATGCCGCACATTGTAGGCACTTTTCTTGACCGGGATCGCGGCGGGGGCGATATCGCTGGGATGCCCCACGACGTCGAGTGCACGCACTGCGGGGTGCTCATGACGAGCTGGTCGCCCGCCGGCGGCTCCGTCCGCTACTGGCAGTGCCCGTTCTGCAATCGCACCCACTCGTCGCTCTACAGCGAGGTGTTCCGGCGCGGCGCCGGGGCGCGGCGCGTCGGGGCGACGACCACGGCCGCGACGGCGACGACGGCACCGCAGGCGACGCCCGAGGAGATCCGCTGGGCCGGCCTCAAGGTGCGGGCGGCACGCTGGTTCGCGCGGCTCGAGCAGGAAGAGGTCCGGCGCGAGGCGGCACCGGCGGCTGCGGAGCCGGCGCCCGCGCCCGCGCCGGCCGTCGCCCGCGCGCGCTGAACACTGGCGGCGCCCGGTCGCGTCGATCCGCAGCGTCGCCGTCGAGCACGGCCATCACAGCGGGATCCCGCCGGGGCCCGCAGGCGCCTCTCCGGGCGCGCGCGGGAGGTCGGGGCGCGCGCCCTGCATCCTCAGGGCGACGTCGTTCTTGAAGGCCTCGAGCGCATCCTCCGGGGCCTCGAACAGGCCGCCGCGCACCGCCGGGCTCACGCGCGCCACCGCCTCGCGGCTCGATTCCGCCTCCAGCACGAGCGCGGCGAGCCCGCGCTCCGTGGCGAGCGCCTCCTCGAGCTCGATGCGCCACGCGCCGCCTCCCCGCGCGAGGATCGCGAGCGTCTCCCCGCCAGATCGAACCACCGCGCGGTCGCCCTGGACGTCGGCCGTCGCGCCCGCCAGCGCCGCGTCCTCCGAGGCCACCCGGTCCGAGTAGCCCACGGCCTGCGCGGCGCGCGCGCCGAAGCGCTCGCCGATGACGGCCTCGAGTGCCTGGTACGAGCGAGCGAGCGTCACGAGCGCTCCCGTCGCGGCGGAGGCGTTGGGTGAGGCGACGAGGCGCGCCGCGGCCGCGGGGTCGCCGCGGTGCAGCGCCCCGTAGAACGCGCGCGCGACGTCGAGCGGGCCGGCGCCTGGCGCGCCCTCGGCGGGCGCCGCGGCGCGCGTCGTACCCCGCTGGGACGCACACGCGGTGAACCCCGCGAGCAGGAGGACGGCGGTTCGTCGTGCGTGGCGGCGCATTGGAGGGCCCCTTCGTTTCATCGGGGCCTGCGGCCCCGCCCCGCCGGCGAAGCCGTCGGGGCCCCACCCCTGCTCGGCGGGTCCCTTCGGCGCGCTTGCGCGCGCCCTCCCGCCGCGGCTCGCGTCAAACGTAGCGCCGTTGCGCATGCGGGGCGCGTGCCGCGGAACGCCTGCCCCATGGGGGCGCTCGCGCGGAGCCCGGTAGCGCTCGTCTTGTGACGCGGGCCGGCGGTGGTCAGCTTGCTCCCGTGGCGCCACGCGGCGCCGCGCACGCGCTCCGCATGGACAAATCCAAGACCCTCCTCGGCCGGGCAGGACCGCTCATCGCAGCCCGGCTGGTCTCGGGCCTCGTCACGCTGTCCATCCCGCTCGTCCTCGCGCGGACGATGCCGATCGCGGAGTACGGCACCTACAAGCAGCTCTTCCTCCTCTCCTTCACCGCCTCGGCGATCCTGCCGTTCGGCGTGTCGCAGAGCCTGTACTTCTTCGTCCCGCGCTCGACCGCGCCGCGCGCGTGGTTCGCGCAGACGCTCGCGTTCCTCGCCGTCGCCGGCGCCGTGGGCGCGGGCGCGCTCTGGGCCGCGGGGCCCTTCCTCGCGACGGCGCTCTCGAACCCCGGGCTCCGCGCGCACGCGGGCGAGCTCGCGCTGTACACCGGCCTCTTCGTCGCCGCCGCGCCGCTCGAGATCTCGATGACCTCGCGCGGGCGCACGCGCCTCGCCGCGGGCACCTACCTCGCGTCCGACGCGTTGCGCGCCGCCGCGCTCGCGCTCCCGGCGGCGCTCGGGCACGGGCTTCACGCCATGATGGCGGCGATGATCGCGTTCGCCGCGCTGCGCGCGGTCGCCGCCTGGACGTTCATGGTGGTGCTCGAGCGAGGCCCGCTCTGGGAGTCGGCGCACCTGCGGCGCCAGCTCGTCTACGCCCTGCCCTTCGGCATCGCGATCCTCTTCAGCATCCCGCAGCAGTTCGCCCATCAGTTCATCGTCGCGCACGCCGTGGGGCCGGCGCTCTTCGCGATCTACGCCGTCGGGTGCTTCGAGCTGCCGTTCGTCGATCTGTTCTACACGCCGACGGGCGAGGTGCTGATGGTCCAGCTCGGCGAGCTCGAGCGCGCCGGCCGCGTCGACGAGGGCGCAGCCGCCTTCCGCGACGCCGTGGAGCGGCTCGCGATCCTCCTCCTGCCTCCGATCTTCTTCCTCTGGGCCGTCGCCCCGACCTTCATCGTCACCGCCTTCGGCGTGCGCTTCGCCGACGCGACGCCGGTGTTCCGGGTCTGCCTCTTCGCCATGCCGCTCGGGATCTGGCCGCTCGACGCGACGCTGCGCGCCCGCGGGGAGACGCGCCACATCCTGCGCTCGTACGTGCTGAAGGCGCTCGTGACGATCCCGCTCGCCTGGGTCGGCGTGCAGCGCTTCGGGCTCATGGGCGCGGCGGCGTCCTATGTCGTCGCCGAGTACTTCGGGCGCGCGTTCCTCGCGTGGAGGGTGCCTGCCTCGCTCTCGACGCCCGCGCGCGCGACGCGCCTCCTCGACCTCGTCCCCCTGGCGACGCTCGTGCGCACGGCCGCGGTCGCGGTCGTCCTCGCCGCAGGTTCGGCGGCCCTGCTCCGCGTCGTGTCCGCCGCCTACGTCGCGACCGGCAAGACGTTCCTCTCCCGCGCCGTGCCCCTCCTCGTGACCGGCTGCGCGTTCGGCGCCTGCTACCTGGGGTTCATCGCGCTGTCGCACCTGCGCGTCCCGGGGCCGATCGGCGCGGTGCTGGCGAGGCGCAGGGCGAAGCGGGCCGTGGCGGCGTAGGCGGAAGAAGATCCCGACCGTCGCTCGCCCTCCGTTCGCCCTGAGCCCTTCGAATCCGGTCGCTCCGCGACCTACGCTCAGGACAGGCTGCGCGCAGCGGAGTCGAAGGGCGCCCTACGCAGCGGCGTCGAGCCCGCGCGCGCCGCGCGCGACCTGCCGGTAGAGGCGGTCGTGCTCCGCGATCATGCGCGCGAGCGTCAGCTCCTCCTCGACGAAGCGGCGCGCCGTCGCGCCCATCCGCTTCGCGCGCGCGGGGTCCTCGAGGATGCGCGTCATCGCGCGGGCGAGCGCGTCGGGGCGCTCCGGCGGCACCACCCAGCCGCGCTCGCCGTCGAGCACCAGCTCCGCGTTCCCGCCGGCGTCGGTGACGAGCATGGGGAGCGAGGCCGCCATGCCCTCCATGACGGCGTTCGACAGCCCCTCCTGCTTCGAGCACAGGACGCCGAACGTGCCGCGCGCGAGGATGGCCGGGACGTCCTTTCGCCCGCCGAGGAAGAAGGCCGCGCGCTCGAGCCCGAGGTCCCGCGCCATCGTCTCGAGCACGCCGCGCCGCGCGCCCTCGCCGACGAGGAAGCCGACGACGTCGGCGCCGTCGCGGCGCACCTTCGCGAGCGCCGTCAGGAAGTCCTCCTGGCGCTTCACCTCGTGGCGCATGTTGGCGACGAGCACCGCCACCGCGGCGCTCCCGGTGTCGGGGAGCGGCCCGAGCAGCGGCGCCCGCATCGCGGCGTCGAAGCGCTCCACGTCGAGGCCGTTGCGGATGACGCACACGCGCGCGGCCGGGATGCGCTCGCGCTCGACCACGAACCGCTTCACCGCCTGGCAGTTCGCGATGACGGCGTCGGCGGCGTGCGACGCGGCGGCGAGCGCGACGTGCCGCACGGTGCCGTGCCAGTGGACGAGGTCGAGCCGGCTCACCACGATCGGCACGCCGGCGAACTTCGCCGCCGGGACGCCGAGGAGCGTCGAGTAGAAGTCCTGCGCGTGCACGAGGTCGATGCGCTCGCGGCGCAGCCACCACGACAGGCGCGCCGTCTCGGTGACGGTGGCGGGCCGCATGAGCGAGCCGTGGAGCGGGTGGATGTGGGGTTCGTACCCGAGCGCGCGCGTCTCGGCGAGGAGCGGGCCGCGCGGGTCGAGCGCGTGCACCGAGACGTCGTAACCGGATGGGAGGCGCCGCAGGAGCTCGAGGAACTGCATCTCGCCGCCGCCGACGTGGAAGCAGTTCGTGAACTGCACGAGCCGGATGGGGTTCGTCATCGCCGTCCAAGATGGTCACGCGCGTGCTGCGGCGCCCCCGGGCCACCCCGACCGGAGGGCGGGACGTCCGCTGGCCGCGGCGCGGTGGAGGGCGCACCCTTTCGCTGAGCATGCGACCGGACGAGACAGAACGACGAGGCTCCCGCGCGGGGTCACGCGCGGCGGAAGGGCACGGGCCCGGCGGCTCGCTCGGCATCACGATGGTGACGGCCCTCTTCCCGCCGTCCATCGGCGGCATCCAGAGCCACACGCTGCGCCTCGCGCAGAAGCTCGTCGCGAAGGGCGTCGCCGTGACGGTGGTGACGCGGCTCGGACCGGGGCTCGCGACCTACGAGGAGATGGAGGGCGTGGCGGTGCACCGCGTCGGCCTCGCCGCCCGCGTCCCGCCCGCCGCGGGGAGCATCGCCTTCATCGCCGCGGCCGCGGCGGCGATCGTGCGGCTCGCGCCCCGCACCGACGTCGTGCACGCGCACCAGCTGCTCTCGCCGACCACGGCGAGCCTGCTCGCGGCCGCGCTGGCGCGGCGGCCCATCGTCCTGAACCCGCACGCGTGCGGCGACATCGGCGATGTGGGCCAGCTCTCGAGGAGCGCGATCGGCCGCGCCCGGCTGCGCGCGGCGGTGCTCGTCGCCGACGCCTTTGTCGCCGTGAGCCGCCCGATCCGCGACGAGCTGCTCGGGGCCGGCGTCGCGCCGCGCCAGGTGTGGAGCATCGCGAACGGCGTCGACGCCGACCGCTTCCGCCCTGCGACCCCGGAGCAGCGCGCCGCGCTGCGGCGCACGCTCGGCCTCCGCGCCGGCCCGCTGGCCGTGTACACCGGCCGGCTCGCGCGCGAGAAGGGCGGCGACGTCCTCCTCGACGCGGTCCCGGCGCTGCGCGCGCGCATCCCCGCGGCGCGGGTGTGCCTCGTCGGCACGGGCGCGGAGGAGGCCTCGCTCCGCGCGCAGGCGTCGCGCCTCGGGATCGCCGACGCGGTCGTCTTCGCGGGCGGCGTCGCCGACGCCTCGCCGTACCTCCGCGCCGGCGACGCCGCCGTGCTGCCGTCGCGCACCGAGGGGATGCCGGTCGCGCTGCTCGAGGGGATGGCGTGCGCGCTGCCCTGCGTCGCCACTGCCGTGGGCGGCTCGCGCGAGGTGCTCGCGGACGGCGAGACGGGCTGGATCGTCCCCGCCGAGCGCCCCGAACGCCTCGGAGCGGCGCTCGCCGACGCGCTCTCCGGCGGGGCGACGGCGGCGGCCCGCGGTGAGGCGGCCCGCGCGCACGTGCTCGCGCACTACACGCTCGATCTCGTGGCGGACCGCTTCCTCGCGCTCTACCGCGCGCTCGT
>JBJMQK010000232.1:0-9377 GCA_045802735.1 Anaeromyxobacteraceae bacterium
CGCTCGCCGATCGGCCGCGCGCCGGCCACGAGCTGCGAGAGCACGCTGCGTGAATCGCCCACGATGCCGACGTCGATCGGCCGGTTGCGCCCGATCTCCGCCGCGTCGACGTCCACCTGGATGACCTTCGCACCGTGCGCGAACGTCGGCGCCGTCCCGTAGCCGACGCGGAAGTCGAGCGGCGTCCCCACCACGAGCACGACGTCGGCCGCGGCGAGCGCCTCCTTGCGCGACCCCTGGAAGAAGCACGGGTGGTCCGGCGGCAGGCAGCCGCGCCCCATGCCGTTCAGGTACACGGGCGCGCCCGTCGCATCGGCGAACGCGGCGAGCGCCTCCACCGCGCCATCCCACCAGATCGACGACCCGCCGAGCACGACCGGCCGCTCGGCGCGCGCGAGGAGCGCGAGCGCGGCGTCCACCTTCGCCGGATCGCCGGGCGCGCGCGCGTCGGTGCGGTACGACGTCGCCTCGTCGGCGAGCGCCTCGTCGGCGCCGTTCGACAGCACGTCCCACGGGACCTCGAGGAACACCGGCCCGGCGCGGCCGCTCCGCGCGACGCGGAACGCCTTCGCGAGGAAGCTCGGCAAGAGCTCGGGGGAGGGGATGCGGTCGGACCACTTCGTGATCCCCGCGAAGAGCTGGGTCTGCGCCATCTCCTGCAACGAGCCGCGCCCCTGGTTGAACGTCGGCGCCGCGCCGCCGAGCACGAGGAGCGGCACGTTCGCCGCCCAGGCGTTCGCGACGGCGGTGACGGTCCCGGTGACCCCCGGACCGGCGGTGACGATGCACACCCCGAGGCCGCGCGTGAGCCGCGCCCAGGCGTCGGCGGCGTGCGCGGCGGCCTGCTCGTGGCGCGTGTCGACGAGGCGGATCCCCTCGTCCACGCAGCCGACGTAGATCGGCGCGATGTGGAGGCCGGACAGCGTGAACGCCGTCCTGACGCCCTCCTTCTTCAGCATGCGCGCGACGAGCTGCCCACCGGTGAGCGTGCCCAAGGGCTCCCTCCTCCGCGAGGTCCGCCTACGACAATGCCCCGCGCGCCGCGAGGGCGCACGGGGCATGGTGGGGCTGCGCCGGAGCGGGCGCCGCTCGTGCAGCGGCGCCGCTACGCCGACTTGCGGAACCGCGACAGGCTCGCCGGCAGCTCCGCCAGCGCCGGGAAGCTCTTGTCCGGGTGGATCGTCGCGAGCCGGTCGTAGAGCTGGGCCTCGGTCTCGCCGTTGTTCGGGTCGGGGATGCAGCAGTCGACCGGGCACACGGAGGCGCACGCCTCCTCCCCGTGGAACCCGACGCACTCGGTGCAGAGCGCGGCGTTGATGAGGTAGATGTCCTCACCCTGCGTGATCGCGCCGTTCGGGCACTCGGGCTCGCAGGCGCCGCAGTTGATGCACTCCTCGGTGATGATCGTGGCCATCGGTCTCTCTCTCGTTGGGGCAGGCCGGCGTCGGGAAGGATCGAGGCGCGTTATCCAACTTGGGTCCCGCGAAGTCAAGGCACGCCAGGCCGCCTGTTCCCTGGCGCTCCACCCTCAACAACCGGGCAGGACCGCCGTGTTCCCGCGATGTTGCGAGCGTTCAACCGCCGCGCCCGCGCGCCGCTGGCCCGCCGAGCAGGCGCCGATCGTCCTCGACCTCGGCGGCGACCCGCTGCGCGACTCGGACCGCCGCCCCCGCGAGCGGGGCCGCCACGAGCAGCACCACGCCGAGCAGCCGGTTCCGGCGGGCGCCCGCGAGCGCCAGCGCCGCCGCCTTGCGCCGGTCGAGCGTGGCGAGCTCGCGCTCGGCATCGGCGCGCGAGAGCGTCGCGACGAACGCGTCGCCCTGGGTGCGGCCCTCCGCGTCGAGGCGCGCCACCTCGGCGCGCAGCTCCGCGATCCGGGTGGTCGAGGCGTAGGCGAGCCCGGCCCCGGCGACGGCGAGCGGCAGGGCCGCGAGGAGCGCCTTGGGGATGGACATGGCCTTTGCCGCGCTTGACCGCGAGGAGTGCCCAGGATAGTGCCCGTCGCCGGCGCGTTCAAATCTCGCGCGGTGAACCCATGGCCAAGCCGTACGATCCGCAGGACTTCTACTACCGCAAGGCGAAGGCGCAGGGCCTCAGGGCGCGCTCCGCGTTCAAGATCGAGGAGATCGTCCGCCGCCATAAATTCCTGGCCGCGGGCCAGGCGGTCCTCGACCTCGGCGCCGCGCCCGGCGGGTTCCTGCAGGTGCTCGCGGAGGCCGTGGGCGAGCGCGGCGTGGCGGTGGGCGTCGACCTCGAGCCCATCCGCAACCTCGGCAAGAAGTGGGTGAAGACCGCGGTCGTGGACCTCCTCGCGCCCGACGCGCTCGACCGCATCCGCGCCCTCCACCCCGGCCCCTTCGACCTCGTCACGAGCGACATGGCGCCGAAGACGATCGGGGTGAAGGTGACCGACGAGGCGCGCTCGCTCGAGCTGTGCCGCATGGCGCTCGGCGTCGCGTCGGCGACGCTCAAGCTCGGCGGCGGCTTCGTCGTGAAGGTGCTCATGGGCGGCGACTTCCCGGTCTTCCGCAAGGAGGTCGCGGCCAAGTTCGACACCGTGCACGTCGTCCGCCCCGAGGCGACGCGCGAGCACTCCTACGAGGTCTACGTGGTCGGGAAAGGGTTCAGCGGGTCAGCTTTCGCGCCATGTCGACGCTCATCCAGGAACTCGAGCTCCGCGGCCTCGTCGCCGAGGCGACGCCCGGGCTCGCGCAGCGGCTCGAGACCGGCCCCATCACCGGGTACGTGGGCTTCGACCCCACCGCCGACTCGCTCCACGTCGGGAACCTCGTGCCGGTCATGTCGCTCGCCTGGCTCCAGCGCTGCGGCGGCACGCCGATCGTCGTCGTGGGCGGCGGCACGGGCATGGTGGGCGATCCGAGCGGCAAGCGCAGCGAGCGGCCGATGCTCACGACCGAGCAGATCGACCACAACGTCGCGCGGCAGCGCGCCCAGCTCGAGCGCTTCCTGCACTTCGACGGCGCCAACGCGGCGAGGGTCCGCAACAACGCCGACTGGCTCCGGCCGCTCGGCCTCATGGAGTTCCTGCGCGACGCCGGCAAGCACTTCACCGTCAACTACATGCTGCAGAAGGACTCGGTGAAGAACCGGATGGAGACCGGCATCTCCTTCACCGAGTTCGCCTACATGCTCGTGCAGGCCTACGACTTCTGGCACCTGTGGAAGACCGAGGGCTGCGAGCTGCAGATGGGCGGCAGCGACCAGTGGGGCAACATCACCGCCGGGACCGAGCTCATCTCGCGCAAGGAGGGGGCGAGCGCGCACGGCCTCGTGCTGCCGCTCCTCACCACCGCCTCCGGCGCGAAGTTCGGGAAGAGCGAGGAGGGCGCGGTCTACCTCGACCCGGCGAAGACCTCGCCGTACAAGTTCTACCAGTACTGGCTCAACAGCGACGACCGCGACATCGAGCGCTGGCTCAAGACCTTCACGCTCTTCTCGATCGACGAGATCGCCGCGCTCATGGCCGAGCAGGCGAAGGACCCGGGGAAGCGTCCGGCGCAGCGCCGCCTCGCGGAGGAGATGACCGCGCGCACCCACGGCGCGGACGCGGCGAGCGGGGTCGTCGCGGCGAGCCGCATCCTGTTCGGCGGGAGCGAGCTGCGGTCCGTGTCGCCCGCCGCGTTCTCGATCCTCGCCGGCGAGCTGCCGTCGGCGACGCTCTCGCGGGCGGAGCTCGAGCAGACCACGGCGGCCGACGCCCTGGTGCGCGTCGGCCTCGCCGCGTCGAAGAGCGAGGTCCGCCGCGGCGTCGCCGGGCGCGGGTTCTCCGTGTCGGGGGTGGTGCTCGAGGCGGCGGACCGGACCCTAGCCGCGGGCGACCTCCTCGCCGGCGGCCACGTGCTGCTGCAGAAGGGCAAGCGCAACTACGCGCTGCTCGTCGTGGCGTAGCGCCCTTCGTCCTTCGACTCCGCTTCGCTACGCTCAGGACGAACGGAGGAGACGCCGCGCGGTCACGCGTCGGGCAGCCGCTCCTGCACGCGCTCGATGGAGCGCGCGCGGCCCGTCGCGTCGTCGATGTCGATGAGCGCGCCCTGCAGGTAGGTCTCGCGCTTCGCTGGCTCGAACCCGACCGGCCGCTGCGTGAGGAAGCGCTGCAGGACGAGCTCCTTCTTCACCCCGATGACCGAGTCCCACGGCCCGCACATCCCCACGTCGGTGATGTAGGCCGTGCCGCCGGCGAGCACGCGCTGGTCCGCGGTCTGGATGTGGGTGTGCGTCCCCACGACGGCCGAGACCTTCCCGTCGAGGAAGTGGCCCATCGCGTTCTTCTCGCTCGTCGCCTCGCAGTGCATGTCGACGAGGATCGCCTTCACGCCGTCGGCCTTGAGCGCGGCGATCTCCTCCTGCACCACCTGGAACGGATCGTCGAGGTTCCGCATGAAGACGCGGCCCTCGAGGTTCACGACGCCGAGGCGGCGCCCATCGGGCGTGGCGGCGATGCCGCGGCCCTTGCCCGGCGAGCCCTTCGGGTAGTTCGCCGGCCGGAGGAGCTTCGAGCCGGGCGCCTCGAGGTACGGGATGATCTCGCGCTTCGACCAGATGTGGTTGCCGCTCGTGAGGAGGTTGCACTCGGCCTCGAGGAGCTCGGCGGCGCTGTCGGGGGTGACGCCCGCGCCCCCGGCGCTGTTCTCCGAGTTCGCGACCACGAGGTCGATGCCGTGCCGCGTGATGAGCTTCGGGACGAAGTGCTTCACCGCCTGGCGGCCCGGCTTGCCGAAGACGTCTCCGAGGAAGAGGATTTTCAAGGTCGCGATGGGATGCCCGAGGCGGGCGAGGGTGTCAACGGAAAGAGGACCCGCGCCTCGGTGACGACGCCGTCGAGGCGGACGTCGTGCGGCTCCTCGGGCACGGCCGGGACGACCTGGATCTCGAAGGCGACGCCGAGGCGCGCCGCGCCGCGCGGGAGGAGCGCGAGCGTCGCGTCGTAGTAGCCGCCGCCGCGTCCGAGGCGCCGCCCCTCGGCGTCGAAGGCGACGCCCGGGACGACGACGAGGTCGAGCTCGTCCACCGTCGCGCAGGCGAGCTCGGGAGGAGGCGCGCGGGTGCCGAGCACCCCGGGGACGAGCACCGCCGGGTCGCACGCCACGAAGGCGAGCGCCCGCGTCGCTTCGACGATGCGTGGATAGGCGACGCGCTTTCCGGCGGCGAGCGCGAGCGCCGCGAGCGGAGCGGTGTCGACCTCGGCGCCGGTCGCGGCGTAGAGCGCGACGACGCGCGCGCGCACGAACGCGTCGAGCGCGGCGAGGCGAGCGGCGATGGATCGGGAATGACGAGCGCGATCTGCGGCGGGCAGCGCGCGACGCGCGGCGAGGATCCTCTCACGCACCGCACGCTTCTCAGCCGCATCCGCCAAAAAAAAGCCCCCCGCGAAGGCCGTGTGGCTCGGTTGCTTGGACCTGTATTTCTACAGGTGGGGCATCCGTACGCCAACGCCCGTAGGCTTCTCCCTCGAAGCTGGGAGCTTGCTCATGGACGCGGCCGGACGCTCCTCTTTTTACAAAGTCGGCCCAAACGACTCGAAGCCGAATCACGAACCCGGCAGGGGGCAGATCAAGAGCGGTCAAAGAGCTACAACCCCGCGCAACCACGCGGGATTTGAAGGTTGAATCGTAGCGACCCGGGGCGGACCTGTCAAGCGACGGCAGCATCGGTCCAGCGTCCCAGATGAAGTAACATCGCCGCGCCGCGGACGCTCGCCTCGCATCCTTTCGCCTGTCATTTCGCGGTACCGGGGGAACGCTCGGGCATGCAGCTCGCGGGGTACGAGGTCGAGGCGCTCATCGGGCGCGGCGGCATGGCCGAGGTCTTCCTGGCGCGCGTCGTCGCCGGGCCGCGCGCCGGCCGCCCCGTCGCGCTGAAGCGGCTCCTGCCCTGCCTCTCGCGCGACGCCGAGCACGTGGCGCTCTTCGCGGCCGAGGCGCGCCTCGCCGCGCAGCTCCGGCACCCCGGCATCGTCGAGGTGCTCGCCTCGGGCGAGGAGGGCGGCATCCCGTTCATCGCGATGGAGTACGTGGACGGGAAGGATCTCGCCCGCGTCCTCGCCGCCTGCGCCGCGCGCGGCATCCGCATCCCCGTCCCGTTCGCCCTCCACCTCGCCCGCGAGGTGGCCGTCGCGCTCGACGAGGCGCACCGCGCCCGGGACGGCGAGGGCCGCCGGCTCGGCGTCGTGCACTGCGACGTCTCGCCCTCGAACGTGTTCGTGTCGCGCGCCGGCGAGGTGAAGCTCGGCGACTTCGGGGTCGCGCGCGCCGCCGGTGCGCGCGCGCGGGCAGCGTTCGGCAAGGTGCGCTACCTCGCGCCCGAGCAGCTCTCGGGCGAGCCGGTCGGCCCGCGCACCGACGTCTTCGCGCTCGGCGCGGTGCTGCACGAGCTGCTCACCGGCGCCCCGGCGTTCCCGGGCGACGATGCCGCGGACGTCGCGCGGCGCATCGTCGCCGGCCCGCGGCGCGCGCCCTCCACGGACCGTCCCGAGGCGTCACCGGCCGTGGACGCGATCGTGCTGCACGCGCTCGATCCGAAGGATCGCTTCGACTCGGCCGGCGCGCTCGCGGAGGCGCTCGCCGCCGAGTACGACCCGCTCGTGGGGGACGCGCTCGCCGTCGCGGCGCTCGTCCGCGGGCTCTTCGGCGCCTGACGCCGCCCTCACCCGGCGACCGGGATCGCCTCGCGCACCTGCCGCGCGAGTCGCGGGATCGCCTCGAGCGCCCGGTCGACGTCGCCGTCGGTGCTCGGCCACCCGAGCGAGAGGCGCAGCGTGCCGCGCGCCTCGCCCGTCGTGAGCCCCATCGCGGTGAGCACGCCGGACGGCTTCGTCGACCCCGAGTGACAGGCGCTGCCGGCGCTCGCGCAGAGGCCCTCGAGGTCGAGCGCGATGAGGAGCGCCTCCGCGTCGGTGCCGGGCAGGGTGACGGAGAGGGTGTTGGGCAGGCGCGGCGCGCCCGCGCCGTTCACGCGCGCGCCGGGGATCGCGGCGAGGAGCCCCGCCTCGAGGCGATCGCGGAGCGCGCGGATCCGGCGCTCCTCGGCCGCGCGCTGCGCCACGGCCGCCTCGATGGCGGCGCCGAGCCCGGCGATCCCGGGGAGGTTCTCGGTGCCGGCCCGCCGTCCGCGCTCCTGCGAGCCGCCGAGGAGCGGCGCGAGCCGCACGCCGCTCTTCACCCACAGGACCCCTGCGCCGCGCGGGCCGCCGAGCTTCTGGCCGGTGAGCGCGACGAGGTCGGCGCCGAGGGTCCGCACGTCGACCTCGATCTTCCCGACGGCCTGCGTCGCGTCCGTGAAGAAGAGCGCGCCGCGCTCGCGCGCCGACGCGGCGATCTCGCGGATGGGCAGGAGGACACCGGTCTCGTTGTTCGCGACCATCGCGCAGGCGAGCGCCGTGCGCACGGTGATGGCGGCGCGAAGCGCCACGAGGTCGGGCACGCCGTCGCGATCCACCGGGACGACGGCGACCCGCCCCGCCTCGGCCCGCAGCGACGCCGCGATCTCGAGGACGCACGGGTGCTCGACGGCGGTGACGACGAGGGCGTCGCGCCCGGCCGGCGCCGCGGCCAGCGCGCCGCGGATGGCGAGCGCGGCCGACTCGGTCGCGCCCGAGGTGAACACGATCTCGGAGGGCTGCGCCCCGAGCGCCGCCGCCACCTGACCGCGCGCGCGGTCGAGGAGGTCGCGGGCCGCGCGCCCGGCGGCGTGCACGGACGCGGGGTTGCCGAAGACCTCGAGCGCCGCCGCGACCGCCACCTTCGCCTCCGGCCGCATCGGCGTGATGGCGTTGTGATCGAGGTACGTCACACGATCTTCTTGCCCTTCGTCCCCTTCACCCCGAACTCCTTCAGGAAGCGCGCGACGAGCTCGGCCTCGAGCTTGCGCTGCTGGGGCGCCTTCAGGTTCCGGACCGGGATGCGGGCGCCGGCCATCGAGCCGTGGCCACCCGCCGAGCCGCCCCGCTCCTCGATGACGTCGCGGATGAGGCGGCCGGCGTTCACCCGCCGATCGCTCGTGCGCAGCGAGAAGTAGAGGTGGTGCTCGTAGTGCCCGAACGCGAGCGACCACTTCACCTCGTCGAGGAACATGAACCGCTCCGCCACCTCCGCCACCATGTCCGGCGCGTAGATGTGGGCGAGGTCGCAGACGACGGCGTGCTCCTCGTAGATGACCGCGCGCTCGATGGCCGTGTGATAGAGGCGGAAGTACTCGATGGGCAGCCGCGGGTGCTCGATCTCCCCGAGCGCCTGCTTGTCCACCATCGGGAAGAGCCACAGGTACGCGTCGACGTCGGCCGGGGTCGTCTGGCGCCCGAGGTCGCGCGTGTCGGCCTTGATGCCGTAGTAGAGCGCCGTCGCGATGACGGGCGGCATCTCGAGGCCGCTCGCGCGGAAGTACTCGACGACCACGGTCGAGGTCGCGCCGATCTCGCCGCCGACGTCGGCGATGGGGGCGAGCTTCGTCTCGGGGCGCTCCGGGTGGTGGTCGATCACCACGTCGGGGAAGTGGCGCGACGGCAGCGAGTGGTTCCCCTGCTCCGGCTGCGTGTCGACCATGCAGATGAGGTCGTGCTCGTCGAAGACGACGCGCGAGATGGGGACGACCGGCAGGCGCAGCACCTTCACGAGCGCGCGGTTCTCGGCGCGCCCCACGATGCCGCCGTAGGCGACGATCGCCGGGACGCCGGCGAGGTTCTCGAGCAGGTGCGCGAGCGCGATGGCCGACGCGAGCGAATCCGGGTCGGGGTTGTCGTGGGTGAGGATGAGCGCCCGCTGGTGGCCCTTCGCGTACTCGATGAGCCGATCGAGCTTCAGCCGGTGCTCATCCGTCCCGCCCTTCGAGCGCAGGACCGCCATGCGCGGCGCGCGGAGGAGGGCGCGGGCGCGCGCGCGGTCTGCGTGGGAGGGGGGCATGCGGGCGGCGATCTTCATCGCTTGAGGGACCTGAGCACGGCGAGGTTCTCCTTGAAGCGGAGCTCGGTCTCGAGGAACGCGGGGACGTCGCTGAAGCGCGCGTCGTTCACGAGGCGCCGGAACGGATCGAGGCCGAGCGTGCCGTCGCCGATGTGCTCGTGACGGTCGACGCGGCAGCCCCGCGGCTTCTTGCAGTCGTTGAGGTGGAAGGCCTCGACGTGCGAGAGCCCGACCGTGCGATCGAGGTCCCTGAAGGTCTGCTCGTACCCGTCGTCGGAGGCGATGTCGTACCCGGCGGCGTGCACGTGGCACGTGTCGACGCAGACGCCGACGCGGCGCCGCTCCTTCGCGGGCACGGCCGCGCGCAGCGCCGCGACGTGCTCGAAGCGCCAGCCGAGGTTCGTTCCCTGGCCCGCGGTGGTCTCGATGAGGAGCCGCGCCTTCCCGGGCGCGCGCTCGAGC
>JBJMQK010000251.1:0-10932 GCA_045802735.1 Anaeromyxobacteraceae bacterium
ACCAGCCGCGCGGCCGGACCGTCCCCCGCGCCGGCACGGTCGAGACGATCTCCGACCAGCTCGCCTCGGCCTGTGCCGTGAGCGGTCCCAGGTGCCCCGACACGTCCACGCTCGCGAGGTGGCGATCCTCGTGCCCCACGACGTCGGCGTAGTCGATGTTCTCCTGCGAGACCACGTTCCCGCCGATCGTGAAGTGGGCGCCCGAGCCGACGTGCGCGTCGCTCTTGTGGCTCTCGGCGAGCCCGGGCGGCGACAGCTCCAGGCGCGCCACCCAGAGCAGCCCCGAGTTGCGGACCGTCCGCCCCGCCCCGCTCGAGTAGATCTGGGCACCCGGCGACCAGCCGTCGGCGACGGCGCCGTAGTAGGCCATGGCGCCGCGGAACAGGCGGCCGCGCACGAGCAGGTTCGCCTGGTTCACGTCCGTGCCGAACCCGCGCGCGGCGTCGATGAAGACCGGGCGGTCGGGGAGGAGCTGGCGCGCCGACGAGGTGAGCCCGATGCGGGTGATCGGGAGCTTCGCGCGGCCGAAGCGGAGGACGAGGGCCTCGTCCACGTCGAAGGCGATCGCTGCGTCCGTCACGCTCACCTGGTTCGCGCGGCCGATCTGGTTCACGCGGTCGCCGTCGAACGTGAGCACGTAGTGGAAGCGCGACATCACGGTGCCGGTGAGCGAGGCGCGCACGCGGCGCAGGTAGACGTCGCGGGCCGCCTCGAACGACCGTCCGTCGCGCGCCACGAGGAGGTCGCCGTAGTCGAGCCGCGGCTGCAGCCGGACGCGCAGGCGCAGGTCGGCGTCCTCGGCCACGAGGAGGCGCCGCGCGCCGGCCTCGGAGCCGATCGCCTCACCTTCGGTGCCCTCGACACCGATGCTGTCGCGCTCGCCGTGGCCGCGCGGCGCGGGCGCCTCGGGCGGGGGCGGAGCGGTCGCCGGCGCGGGATCCTGGGCGCCGGCACGGGCGGCGAGAAGCACGGCGACGAGCGCTGTGGCGACGCGAAGCGACATGTCCTCCCCCTCCGCCGCGTCAGCGGCCGTCACCCCCGCACGCGGCGAGCGGTGCCGCCTCTGCCTGCGCCGGGGGGCGGTCGAACGCGTGCGCGACCCGCACAGCATACACCTCGCTCACGAGCGCGAGCGCGATTCTCGCGCCGAGCGCGACGCCGATGCCGAAGGCGCTCCAGAGCGCGCCGGCGAGGAGCGGCCCGAGCAGCTCGCCGAGGTCCTCGCCCATGCCGAGCCAGCTCATCGTCCGGGCTCGCGTCGAGGGCTCCTCCTTCGCGACGCGCGCCATGAGCTTGCCCCACGCCGGCCGGAAGGCACCCTTGCCGAGGTCGTCCGCCACGCGCGCGACGGCGACGCCGGCGAGGTTCGGCGCGACGAGGAACGCGACCGACGAGAGGACGTTGGAGACGCCGCGCACGAGCAGCACCGGGCGGTCGCCGATGCGATCGGAGAGCCACCCGAAGACCGGGCCCGCCGCCACCGCGAGCACGCTGCCGCCGAGGTAGACGGCGCCGGCCTGCGCCGCGGAGAGGCCGGCGACCTCGGTCGCGAGCACCGGGAAGAGCTGGTTCAGCATCTCGGCCGTCGCCGCGACGAGGAGGCCGAGGCCGGCGTAGGCCGCGACGCGGCGCCGCGCAGCGGGGCGGGCGGTGGGCCTCGGTGCGTCGGCGGGCGACGCGGCCGCGCCCGCGTCGGCGGGGTCGTGCACGTACAGGGCGACGACCGCGAGCGGCAGCGCCGAGAGCGCGAATGCGCCGAAGAAGACCGCCGGGTAACGCGAGCCGGTGAGCGCGATGAGGAAGCCCGCGAGCCCCTTCCCGAGCGATCCGCCGAGCGACTTCGCGCTCTGGTACCAGCCGAAGCGCGACGCCACGCGCTTCTCGGCGCCGCCGGCGAGCAGCACCGCGGCGGCCGGATCGCGCAGGCCCATCGCCACCCCGTGCAGCGCGCGGATCGCGTAGAGCTGGCCGAGGCCCGTCGCGAAGACGAGGAGCAGCGAGACGACGCTGCGCAGCGCGACGGCGACGAGGAGCGAGCGCCTCGCGCCGAAGCGATCCGTCGCCCAGCCGCAGAGCGGCTTCAGCGCGATCGCGACCGCGCCGTTCAGGCCCACGAGGAACCCGATCTCGGCGATGCCGACGCCCATGCGTCGCGCGTAGAGCGGCAGGGCGAAGCTCACGACGCCGAAGGAGAGGCGCGAGAGGAGCCCCTCCCCGACGATCGCGGCGAGCCCGAGCGCCTCGCGTCGCTCCGCGCGGGCGGTGGCCGCGTTCACGCCACGACCCCTCCCGCGGCGAAACCGGCGTCGGGCTTCGGGCCGTCGAGCTCGGCGCGCGGCGAGCGCAGCGTCGAGCGGGGCATGGCGATCTTGCCGGTCGCGCAGCCCTCGATGTAGCTCGCGACCGCCTCGGCGGCGCCGGCGCAGCCCTTGTATCCGGGGAAGTAGTTCACGTCGACCACGCGCGGCCCGTTCGGCGTCTCGATGAAGTCCATGCCGTAGAGCCCGAGCCCGAAGGCGCGGCCGACGCGCAGCGCGGTCTCGCCGACCTCCGAGCTCACCGGCACGGGCCGGCCCGGCACGGCGAAGCTCGTGGCGCTGAAGGGCTTCTTCGTCGCGAACATCCGCTCGCCGGCGACGTAGACGCGCAGGTCCTCACCGGGTCCGTCGAGCAGCTCCTGCACGACCACGGCGCCGTCGAGCGGCGGCAGCGCCTCGAGGTCGGCCACCGTCCGGACGGCGCGCACGCCCTGCCCGCGCCAGCCCATGAACGGCTTCACGATGATCGGCGTCTCGCGGAGCAGCGAGCGGAGCTGGGACAGCTCGCCCGTGACCCAGGTGCGCGGCGCCGGGATGCCGGCGTCGGTGAGCACCTGCGCGCACAGGATCTTGTTCCGGGCGGTGACGCACGCCGGGTACGGGTTCAGGAGCCGCGCGCCGCGCGCGTGCAGGACGCCGCCGAGCGCGAGCGAGAGGTCCGTGTACGACTTCAGGAGGTGGAGGTCGCGGCCCCCGACCCACAGGTCGGGCCGGAGCAGCGCCTCCTCGGCGATGACCGTCTCGACGCGCGCGCCGCGCGCGGTGAGGATCTCGCTGGCCTCGAGGACGATCTGGCTGGGCTGGGGCGGGTTGCGGCGGGCGAGCAGGAAGAGGAGGCGCATGGACTTGTCTCGTGGTGGGTTGGAGGTCGAAGGCTTCAGGCTTCGTTGCGGAGCGGCGGGAGCGCCGCGAGGGCCGGCGCTTCGGCGTCGGCGCGCCAGCTCCACATGCGCCGATCGAGGGAGAGCATCTTGGCGTCGGGGGCGCGGCCGGCGGAGAGGCGCTTCCACTCCTGCGTCACCATGCGGCCGAGGCCCATCGCCGGGTCGAGCCCGGCCACCGTCCCGAGGACCTCGCCGGCGCCCTGCTCGGCCACGTCGCGCTGCAGCGCGCACGCCGAGGCGTCGCCGGGGCACTCGAAGCAGAGCGCCGCCGCGGCGGCGAGCGCGAGGCGCAGCGGGCGGACGCCGGCGCGCTCGGCGAGGAGCGCCGCACCGACGATGCGGTCGTCGCAGCCGAGCTTGCGCTTCGGGTCGCGGCCGACGCGCTCGATCGGATCGTTCAGCGCCGCGTTCTCGAAGCGCTGCACGATCGCGACGAGATCCTGCGGGGTGCCGGCGAGCTCCGGCCCGTACTGCGCCTCGAGGCCGCGGCGCCCCTCCTCCATGGCGGCGAGGACGCGCGCCCGGATCTCGAGGTCGCGGATGGCGGCGTGGACGTAGCGGTAGCCCTTGAGCGCCCCGAGGTAGGCGGTCGTCGCGTGCCCGGCGGAGAAGGTGAAGAGCTTCTTCTGGACCCAGGCGCGGTAGTCCTCGACGACCTGCATGCCGGCGATCACGGGGAGCGGCCCGCGCAGCGACGGCCCGTGGACGACGAACCCCGCCGGCGGATCGCCGACGAACACGAGCGGCGCGCCGGCGCCGCCCTCGCGGCGCGTCACGATGCGCGAGACGAGCGCGCCGGAGAAGCCGTGGCGGCCGTGCTCGGCCGCGGGGAGGTGCGCCTCGACGGCGCGCTGCAGGAAGACGCCGGCCTCGGGCGCGTTCTCGAACGCGAGGACGTTACCGGGGGTGGCGCGCCGCGCGAGCCCGTCGGCGAGGAGCTTCGCGACGCCCGTGAGGCCGGCCGTGCCGACGGACACCGCGACGACGTCCGCCTCCGCGATGAGCTGGGCGACGCAGGGATCGTCGAGCTTCTTGCCGTGAACGCCACGGATGACCGTCTCGGTCGCGCGCGGGCCGTTCACGAGACGCACCCGGTACTCGCCGGCGCGCTCGAGGTCGTCCACGATCGCGCCGCGACCGACGAACGTCACCTCGTACCCGCTCTCGGCGAGGAGGTGTCCCGCGAAGCCGCACCCGATTCGTCCCGGACCGATCACGACAGCTCTCATCGCTCGCCTCTCCGGGACCAATCGTCGCGTCCCGTTCACATCCATGTCACACACCCGAGGGACGAGCGGTGTGACAGGTAAGGTGACATCACCGCGCAAGGACGGGCTGGAGCAGTCTCAGCTCGGGCTTCGGGGTTGCCTCGACCGCGGGGCGCGGCGCCTCGGCGGCGCGCTCGGCGGCGGCGTAGACGAAGTCGGCGACGCGCAGCGCCGCGTCGGGCACGCCGCGGAGCGCCGGGAAGGGCCTCACGCCGACGACGAGCGGCTCGCCGTCGAAGGTGGCGAGGTCGATCGCGAACAGCTCGAGCTCGAGCGCACGGGCGCAGCGGAGCGCGACGCGGTGGAGCTCCGGGCCGATGGTGAAGGGCTGGTCGCGCTGTCCCGGGCCGCCGCGCACGACGCCGAAGACCTGGCCCCCGAAGCCATCGAGCGTGATCTGCGGCCCGGAGGCGGCGAGGGGCACACCGGCAGCGTCGCGCGGGGGGCTCGCGAGGGCGTTCGGCACGTTCGCAGCGGTGAGGCGGCGCGCCAGCAGCCCGGGGTTCCTGAGCGCGGCGAGGCTCGGGTACGCGTTCATGAGCACGGCGCCACGGGCGTCGAGATCGCCGGCGACGGCGAACGCGGCGTCGCGCTCCGAGGCGACGACGTGCAGGTTGTGCGGCCCGAGCGCCTCGACCCCCAGCTCGGCGGGCGCGATCGTCACCTCGACGGCCCACTCGCGCAGGAGCTTCGAGACCTGGCGGAGCTGCCCCGCCCGGTAAGGCGCCGGAACGCGATCCGCGATGAAGGCGATCCTCACCGGCGCGTCTCCGCGGCGCGTGCTCGCTCGACGACCAGCGCGGCGAGCCGCTCGTCCGCCTCGGGGAGCCCAGAGTAGTTCGGGAAGTCGTTCACCTCGATGATGACCGCGCCGGCGGGCGAGAGGACACAGTCGACCCCGAATGCGTCGAGGCCGAACAGCGCGCCGCAGGCGAGCGCGAGCGTGCGGAGCGTCGGCGTGACCGGCACCGGCTCGGCGGCGCGCTCGCGCCAGCCGGCGTCGAGGACGGGCGACGCCTTGCGCGCCGCCCAGACCTCGCCGGCGGCGACGTAGAGCTTGAGGTCGCGCCCGTCACCCTCGACGAAGGGCTGCGCCAGCACCCGCTCGTCGTGCGTCAGGGCCTGGAGGGCCGCGCCGTCGCGCACGATCACGACGCCGCGCGAGTTGTCGCCGAGCGCGGGCTTCACGATGAGGGGGAAGGGGCCGCCCGCGAACGCCGCCGCGATCTCGTGCGGCGCGCCGGCGAAGGTGCGCGGCGTCGGCAGGCCCGCCGCCTCGAGGCGCGCGCCCATGATCTCCTTGTCGACGACGGCGCGGATCGCGGCGCTGCGGTTCAGCGTCTCGATGCCGCGCGCCTCGAGCGCGGCGAGGAGGTCGAGCAGCGCCGGCGAGCGGCCGCGCGCGACGGCGACGCGGACCCCGGCGAGCGCCTCGAGCGCACCCGGGACCGCCGGATCGACGACGCGAGGCTCGACGCCGCGCCGCCGCAGCGCGCCGATGAGCGCCGATGGCTCGCGCTGCGCGAGGTAGCGCGCCTCGGCGACGACGGCGACGGCGTCGCCCGCACCCGCGCGGCGATGTCGCTCCGGGCCCGCGTGCCGCTCCGTCGTCTCGACCTGTTCCATGGTCCCACCGTTCCGCGGACGCCGCGGGTTGAGCGACGCGTCGGGTCGCTTGAAACCGCGCCCGTCACACCTTCGACACATGACACTCAACGCTCGGACGATCCCAACAGGGTGGCAACCCCCGTTGGGGCGACCCCGAGCACGGAGATCAGAGCTTGACCCACTCCGCCGCGCGGACCGCCTCGAGCTCGCGCGCGAACGCCGGGTCCTCGAGGAGCGCCGCCGCGAGCGCCTCGCCGAGGCGCTGGCCTCCCAGCACGTCCGTCGGGTAGTGCACGCCGGCGAGGACGCGATCGAAGCCGACGCGCTGCCCGCAGTCGCGCAGGGCGTCTCCGCGCGAGGGCGCGAGTGCGGCGAGGACGCGCGCGACGAGCACGCCGCGCGTCGCGTGGCTCGACGGGAACGACGGGGTGTCCTCGGGGGGGACCGCCGGGGTGACGCGCCGATCGGCCTCGTACGGACGCGCCCGGCGGAAGCGCGCCTTTGCGTCTCGGATCGGGGCGGTGGCGCTCGCGTGCGCTCGATCGATCAGCGCCCGCGTGCGCGGGTGGCTCCCGACGTCGAACCCGGCGCCGAGGGCGGAGGCGAACGCCTCGAGACCGAGCCCGATGTCGCGGCGCGCGCGCGCGACGTCCTCGTCGCGGCGCGTCCGCTGCATCCAGAGCACGATCGCGAGATCGGCCTTCGCCTCGTCGGACCCAGCGGCGGGCGGCGCGCCCAGGGCGGTGGCGAGCGCGGGCGCGCCGTGGGCCGCGACGCCGTCGCGCGGGGGGGGCTTCGCCCCGACGCCGGCGCACGCGGCGATGGCGAGGAGCGCGGCGGCAGCGGAGGCGAGGCGGCGCATGGCGAGCGACTCTGTCGCGGGCGACGCCGCGCGGCAAGCGCCCCGGGGTCACCGGCGCGTCAGTGCGGGGCCGCTGTGATGGGCTGCGGCAGGCTGCGCCCGGCGCGCTCGAGGAGCGCGTAGTAGCGGGCGACGTCGCCGAGCGAGACGAGCCCGAGCAGGCCGCGCTCCCCGACCACGGGCAGGTGGCGCGAGCGGCGCCGGCGCAGCGTCGCCTCGACGTCGCCGACCGGGAGGTCGAGGGGGGCGACCTCCACGTCGCGCGCCATGACCTCGGCGACCGCGGTGCGAGCGGGGTCGAGCCCCGCCGCCACCACGCCGACGGCCACGTCACGATCGGTGAAGATCCCCTCGACGGCGCCGCCGTGCGCGACGACGAGACACCCGACGCGGCGGTCGCGGAGGATGCGGCACGCCTCCGCCACGGTGGTCTCGGGCGCGCAGGTATAGACGACCGCGCTGTTCTTCATGGCGAGGAGGTCGCGGACGGTGGCGGGCATCGGGGCTCCACCCGACGTCTAAGCCACCGGTCGGAGCCGCGCAAGGGTGCGAGCGCTACCGCTCGCGCGCGAACAGCCCGTCGCTGCGGGCGGACAGCTCGGCGGTGCGCGCGAGCAGCGCGCGGACCTGCCCGTACAGCGCCTCCGCCTCGGCGTCGCGGCCGCCGCGTGCGCCGTCGGCCAGCTCGCCGAGGCGGGCGAGGAGATCGCCGACCTTGAGGAGGTGCTGGTGCGCGAGCAGGAGGTCGCGGCCGAGGCGCGCGCCGGAGCGCGTGAAGATGAGGCCGCTCTGGAAGAGGCGGGCGAGGGCCTTGCGGTTCGTCTCGACGACGGCGCGCAGGCGCTCCTGGTAGTCGCGCAGCTGGCGATCGTCCCTCGCGTCGGCGAGGTCGACCACGGCCGAGGGCCAGCGCGATCTGGGCACGGTCCGCGACGTGGAGCGCTCCTCCCACGGCGATGGTAGGGCGGGGCGCGCGGCGCGGTCAACCGCGCGCCAGGCGCGCGACCCGGGACGGTCGGCTTGACTTTGCGTGGCGCGCCCCGAGCGCGCGCCAGGTCGAGGTCGACTACGCCGTCGCGCTACGGACGAGCTCCTCGACCTTCGCAAGCGCCTGATCGAGCCCGGCGGGGTTCGGGCCGCCGGCCTGGGCGAGGTCGGGCTTGCCGCCGCCCTTGCCGCCGACGAGCTTCGCCGCCTCGCGGACGAGATCGCCGGCCTTCACGCGGTTCGTGAGCTCCTTCGTCACAGCGACGAGCAGCACTGCCTTGCCGTCCTGCTCGCTCCCGAGCGCCACGACCCCGTGCCCGAGCTTGTCGCGCAGCTTGTCGGCGAGGTCGCGGAGCGCGTTGCCGTCGCCCTCCACGCGCGCGGCGAGGACCTTCACGCCATTCACCTCGCGCGCCTGCCCGGCGAGGTCGCCGGAGCGCGCCGTCGCCACCTTCGACTTCGCCTCGTCGAGCGCACGCTCGAGCTCGCGCAGCCGCTTCTGCGTCGCCTCGATCTTCTGCGCGACGTCGAACTGGCCCGCCTTGAGCAGCGCGGCCGCGCGGCGCAGCTCGTCCTCGGTGCGCTGCGCCAGCTCCACCGCCTTCGGGCCGGTGTAGGCGACGATGCGGCGGACGCCGGCCGCGATCGACTCCTCGCTCGCGATCTTGAAGAACGCGATGTCGCCCGCGCGGCGCACGTGCGTGCCGCCGCACAGCTCCTTCGAGGGCCCGATGCGCACGACGCGGACCTGGTCGCCATACTTCTCGCCGAAGATCATCATCGCGCCGGTCTTGCGCGCCTCCTCGAGCTCGAGCACCGCGGTGTCGGTCGCCTCGTTGCCGCGCACGAGCTCGTTCACGTGCGCCTCGATCGTGTGCAGCTCCTCGGGCGCGAGCGGCTGGAAGTGCGAGAAGTCGAAGCGCAGGTGATCCGGCGCGACCACCGACCCCGCCTGCTTCACGTGCTCGCCGAGGCGCTTTCGCAGCGCGTAGTGGAGGAGGTGCGTCGCCGAGTGGTTCGCGCGGATGAGGTCGCGCCGCGCGCCGTCCACCGAGAGCTCGACGAGGTCGCCCACCGCGATCTCACCCTCCAGGACCTTGCCCGCGTGCACGACGAGCCCCGGCACCGGGCGCTGGGCGTCGGCGACCGACACCTGGCCGCCCGGCGCACGGATCGCGCCGACGTCGCCCACCTGCCCGCCCGACTCGCCGTAGAAGGGCGTCGCGCCCGTCACCACCTCGACGGCGTCGCCCTTCCTGGCGCGCGCCGCGCGGGCGCCGTTCACGATGAGCGCCTTCACCTCGGCCCTCGCGGTGAGGTCGTCGTACCCGAGGAACTTCGTCTCGCCCAGCTCGGTCGCGATCTGCTTGTGCAGGTCGCCGACGGCCGCCTCGCCGGAGCCCTTCCACTCGGAGCGCGCCCGCTGCTCCGCCATGTTCCGGTCGAACCCCGGCTCGTCCACCTCGAGCGCGTGCTCGGCGGCGATGGTGCGCGTGAGGTCCATCGGGAAGCCGAAGGTGTCGTAGAGCTGGAACGCCACCTTGCCCGGGATGACCTTCTCGCCGGCGGACGCGAGCCGGCGCATCTCCTCCTCGAGGATGAGGAGCCCCTTGTCGAGCGTGCGCCGGAAGCTCTCCTCCTCCGTCATCGCCACCTTCTCGATGAACGGGCGGTTCTCGCGCGTCTCGGGGTAGGCGCCGCCCATCTCGTCGATCACGGCGCCGCAGATCGTCGCGAGGAACGGCTTCTCGAGCCCGAGGCGCTTCCCGTGGCGGATGGCGCGCCGCATGATGCGGCGCAGGACGTAGCCGCGCCCCTCGTTCGAGGGCAGGACGCCGTCGCCGACGAGGAACGTGGTGGCGCGAGCGTGGTCGGCGATGACGCGCATCGAGACGCCGTCGTCGGTCGCGGCGACGTAGCGCTTCCCGGCGACCTTCTCGATGGCGCGGATGATGTTCTGGAAGAGGTCGGTGTCGTAGTTCGAGCGCTTGCCCTGCACGACCGCCGCCATGCGCTCGAGGCCGGCGCCGGTGTCGATCGAAGGCTTCGGCAGCGGCGTGAGCCCGCCCTCGGGGCTGCGCTCGAACTGCATGAAGACGAGGTTCCAGATCTCGAGCCAGCGGTCGCAGTCGCAGGCGACGCCCTGGCAGCCGCGGCCCGCCTTCTCCTCGGCACAGGGGATGTCGTTCCCCTGGAAGAAGTGCAGCTCGGAGCAGGGCCCGCAGGGGCCGGTCTCGCCCATCGCCCAGAAGTTGTCCTTGGCGCCGAGCTTGAAGATGCGGCTCTCCGGGACACCCTGCGCCTTCCACAGCCCGTACGCCTCCTCGTCCCAGGGGATGCCGCCCTCGCCGGCGAACACCGTGGCGGCGAGGCGGCTCTGGTCGATGCCGAGCCACCCGTCGCTCGTGACGAGCTCCCAGGCGAAGGCGATCGCGTCCTTCTTGAAGTAGTCGCCGAAGGAGAAGTTCCCGAGCATCTCGAAGAACGTGTGGTGACGCGCCGTGAACCCGACGTTCTCGAGGTCGTTGTGCTTGCCGCCGGCGCGCACGCACTTCTGCGACGAGGTCGCGCGCTTGTAGGCGCGCGTCTCCCGGCCGGTGAAGACGTCCTTGAACTGGTTCATGCCGGCGTTGGCGAACATCAGGGTCGGGTCGTTCTCCGGGACGAGCGAGGACGAGCGCACGACCGTGTGGCCCTGCTTGGCAAAGAAATCGAGGAAGGCGGACCGGACGGCTTTGGCGTTCTTCATGGCAACCAGCCGTGATTTCTAGCGGATTTTCGCGCGGGGCGCCATGCCCGGCGGTAATCTGCCCGCGGATGGGCGGATCGGGGCTGGCTTCGCGGCTCGTCGTGGCGGCGGCGCGCGGCATGGCAACGCTGGTGGTGCTGGCGCTCTGCGCCCAGGCCTGCGTCGAGGCGGCGCCCGGCGACGTGCGCGAGCGCGCCGCGCGGGTGAACCCGGGGTTCTCCATCCCCAGGAACACCTTCTTGAACTGCACCATCCC
>JBJMQK010000271.1:0-6319 GCA_045802735.1 Anaeromyxobacteraceae bacterium
ACGGAAGGGTCGACCCACACCACCACCGAGTTCTTCACCCGCGTCGTCCGGGCGAACGTGGCGCGGGCCCAGCGCTCCACCTCGTCGCACAGCGCCGCCTCGTGCCCGATCGGCGACGGGACCGCGCAGAGCGCCTCCGTCCGCGCGGCGAGCGCCTCGGCGAGCGCCTTCAAGTCCGGCCTGCCCTGAGCGTAGCGCGCGCGCAGCGCGCGCGGAGTCGAAGGGTCACACCTGCACCTCGAACTCGCGCAGCGCCTGGTTGAGCGACACCTTCTTGTCGGTCGACGGCTTGCGCTTGCCGACGATGAGCGCGCACGGGATGTGATAGGTGCCGGCGGGGTACGCCTTCGGGCGCGTGCCCGGGATCACCACCGAGCCCGCCGGGACGCGGCCCTTGTAGACGACCTCCTCTCGCCCGGTGACGTCGATGATGGGCGTCGACGCGGTGATGACCACGTTGGCGCCGAGCACCGCGTCCTCCTCGACGAGCGTCCCCTCCACGATGATGCAGCGGCTCCCGAGGAACGCGCCGTCCTCGATGATGTTGGGACGCGCGCCGGGCGGCTCGAGCACGCCGCCGATGCCGACGCCCCCGGCGATGTGGACGTTCTCGCCCACCTGCGCGCAGGAGCCGACGGTGGCCCAGGTGTCGACCATCGTGCCGGTGCCGACGCGGGCGCCGATGTTCACGAAGCTCGGCATGAGCACCGCGCCGGGCGCGATGTACGATCCGTAACGCGCGACGGCGCCCGGCACCGCGCGCACGCCCGCCGCCTCGAGGCCGCGCTTCAGCGGGATCTTGTCGCGCGTCTCGAACGGCCCGAACCCGTGCGTCTCGAACCCGGCGACGCCGAAGTAGAGGTTCACCGCCTGCATCACCCAGGCGTTCACCGCCCAGGCGCCGTCCCGCTTCTCCGCGACCCGCACCTCGCCGCGGTCGAGCGCGTCGAGCGTCGCGAGGACGGCGCGCTTCGACGCCTCCTCCTTCAGCTTCGCGCGGTCGGCGAACGCCGCGGCGACGAGCGCCTCGGTCTCCTTCACGTCGATCATGCCTTCACCCTCGACCATGCGTTCACGGCCTCGTCGCACTCGGCGAGCGTCGGCACGAGCGACACGCGCACGTAGCCCTCGCCCGCGCCGAACGCCGTGCCCGGCGCGACGACGATCCCCTCCTCGAGGAGCGCCATCGCGTAGGACGCGGCGCTGTGCGCGCCCGGCACCTTCACCCACAGATAGAGCGTCGCGTCGGAGCCCTCGCAGGCGAGGCCGCGCTCGGCGAAGAACGCGAGGAACCGCTCGCGCTTCTTGCCGAGGACCGCGCGCCGCTCGGCCGCGTGCGCGTCGTCGGACCAGGCCGCGGTCGCGGCGGCGTTCACGAAGTCGGGCGAGGCGACGCCCGGGTGCGAGCGCATGCGCTTCAGCACGGCCACGAGGTCGGGATCGCCCGCGACGAAGCCGGAGCGGTAGCCGGTCATGCCGCTCCGCTTCGAGCAGGAGTGGATCGCGAGCACGTTCTCCACCTGCACCTCGAGCATCGAGAGCGGCGGCGCGCCGAAGTAGAGGTCGGCGTAGCACTCGTCGGACGCGACGACGAAGCCGTGGCGCAGCGCCGCGCGCGCGACGCGCTCGAGGTAATCGCGCGGCGCGGTCGCGCCGGTGGGATTGTGCGGGTAGCTGAGCCAGAAGAGGAGCGTCCGCGACAGGACCTCGTCGCCGACGTCCTCCGGCTCGAGCAGGAAGCGCCGCGCCGCCGTGAGCGGGACCTTCACCGGGTCGAGCCCGGCGAAGCGCGCCCCGACCTCGTAGGTCGGGTAGCCGGGGTCCGGCATCACCACCTTCGTCCGCCCCGGATCGCCGCCGGCGAAGGCGAACGGCAGGTGGAAGATCGTCTCCTTCGCGCCCGTCGCGGGCACGACCTGGCGCTCGGGGTCGACCTGCACGCCGAAGCGCCGCGCGAGGTAGCCCGCGACGGCGCGCCGCAGCGCCGGCGTGCCGTAGGGGCTCGGGTACTGCGAGACCTCGGGCACCGCGGCGCGCACGGCCTCGCGCAGGAAGGCCGGCGTCGGCTCCTTCGGATCGCCGAGCCCGAAGTCGAAGAGGCGCTTCCCCTGCGCGCGCAGCGCGGCCTTCTTCTCCTCGAGCGCGACCATGAGGTTCTTCTGGACGGCGTCGAGGGCCGGATTCGAGGGCGGGCTCTTCACGGTGGGGCGGGAGATTATCGTCAGGGGCAGCGGAAAGCATTATAAGCGGCGCATGCTCCACTATGACGTGGTGGTCATCGGCAGCGGCCCTGCGGGCGAGCACGGCGCGGTGCAGGCGGCGTTCTACGGGAAGAAGGTCGCGCTCGTCGAGAAGGAGGCCGTGCCCGGCGGCGCCTCGGCGAACACCGGGACGATCCCGTCGAAGGCGCTCCGCGAGACGGCGCTCGCCATCCAGCAGGCGCGCTCGCGCGACGCGCACGGCGTCCAGCTCCACCTCTCCGGCGCGGTCACCATCCCCGAGCTCATGGGCCGCCGCGGGCTCGTCACCGCGCGCGAGCACTCGCGCATCCGCGCCCGGCTCAACGACGCCGGCGTCGAGATGTTCCGCGGCGTGGCGAGCTTCGTCGACCCGCACACCATCCGCATCGCGGTCGCGGACGGCGGCTACACCGACGTCCACGCCGACATCGTGCTCCTCGCGACCGGCACGCGGCCGTCGCACCCGGCCCAGTACCCGTTCGACCACACGCGCATCTACGACTCCGACTCGATCCTCATGCTCGACAAGGTGCCGCGCTCGCTCGCCATCCTCGGCGGCGGCGTGGCCGGGTGCGAGTACGCGTCGATCTTCGCGGCGCTGGGCGTGCACGTCTCGATCATCGACTCGAAGGAGCGGCTCCTTCCCTGGATCGACGCCGAGCTGTCGCACGGGATGCAGGACCTGTTCGCGATGGCCGGGATCGAGATGTACCAGAAGGTCCGCGCGAGCAGGCTCGAGCCCGGCGACCGCGACGTGCTCGTGACGCTCTCCGACGGCGCGCGCCTCGTGGCCGAGAAGGTGCTCGTCGCGGCGGGCCGCATCGGCAACGTCGAGGCGCTGAACCTCGAGGCGGCGGGGCTCAGGGCGACGGAGAAGGGCTACATCGAGGTGAACGCGCAGTACCAGACGCCGGTCCCGCACATCTACGCCGCGGGCGACGTCATCGGCTTCCCCGGCCTCGCCTCGACGTCGATGGAGCAGGGCCGCGTGGCGATGACGCACGCCTGGCAGAAGAAGTACCAGCAGAAGGTCGCCGACCTCTTGCCCGTCGGCATCTACACCATCCCCGAGATCTCGTCGGTCGGCGAGCCGGAGGAGGCGCTCCGCGCGAAGGGGATCCCGTACGTCGTGGGCAAGGCGCAGCTCGCCGAGAACGCGCGCGCGAACCTCATCGGCGAGGCGGTCGGGTTCCTGAAGCTGCTCGCGTCGCCGGACGACGGGAGCCTCCTCGGCGTCCACTGCATCGGCCCGCACGCGTCGGAGCTGGTGCACCTCGGCGCCGGCGTCATGGCCCTCGGCGGCACGATCCACTACTTCACGCAGGCGGTGTTCAACTACCCGACGCTCGGCGAGGCGTACAAGTACGCGGCGTACGACGCGCGCGGGAAGATGAAGCGCGCCGGGGCGCCGGGGGCGCAGCCGACGATGGCGGTCGTGCCGCGGAGCGCGTAGGGCGTCTAGCCCAGCCGCGCGCGGGCGCTCGCGAGCGCCTCGTGCACCTGCTCCAGCGCCCGCTTCGCGTCGGAGAGGCCGTCGCGCTCGGCGCGGGCCTGGGCGGCCTCGCGGGCGAGGTCGTCGCGCTCGCGGGTGACCTGGGCGAGCGCGGCGCGGAGGCGGGCCGCGTCGGCGGCGCGCTCCTCCAGCTCCGCTGCGAGGCGGTCGGCCTCGCCGCGCGCCTCGTCGCGCGCCCTCTCGGCGGTCTCGGCGCGGAGGGCGAGCTCGTCCACCATGCCCTGGCGCTCCTCGTCGAGCGCGGAGAGCGCCTGGGCGCGGGCGACGGCGCCGTCGCGCTCCGCCTCGAGGGCGGAGAGCTCGGCGAGCATCTCGGCGAGCACGGCGCGCTTCTCGTCGAGCTGGCGCTCGACGGTCGCCATGCGCTCCGCGGCGCGGCGGCCCTCGGCGGCGCCGCGGGCGAGCTCGGCGCGCGCGGCGTCGAGGTCGGCGCGCAGCGCGTCCTCCAGCTCCCGGGCGCGAGCGAGCCGCTCCTCGAGATCGCGCACCAGCGCGAGCGCGCTCTCGCCGGCGCGGGTGGCCGTCTCGGGCAGCTCGGGGATCGCCGGCGCCGGGCGGGCGGCCTCGGCGACCTTGCGCTTCAGCTTGTCGAGGCGATCGCGGCGCGAGGCGATGTCGGGGGACTCGACGAAGAGCGGGGCGGGCGGGGGCGCTTCGACTGCGGCCGGCGACGCCGGCCTCCGCTCAGCGTGAACGGAGGGAGGCGGGATCGGCATCGCGGTCCAGGTCGAGGCTGCGGTCGCGGACGGGGGCGCTTCGACTCCGGCCGGCTCCGCCGGCCTACGCTCAGCGTGAACGGAGGGGGGAGAGGTCGCGGGCCAGGTCGAGGTCGGTGCCTCGGAGGGGAGCGCGACGGCGTCCATCTCGGTCCGTGACGGGAGCTCCACCGGCTCGGTGTCGGCGGTCGGCTCCCCGCTCTCGGCGCCCGCCTCGGGCAGGCTCGCCGGGTCGAGGAGCGGCGCGGGCTCCACGTCGACGTCGCGGCGGGGCTCGCCCTCCGAGACCGCCGTCTTGAGGCGGGGGCGCAGCTTGGGGACGTTCGCGTCGAAGGCTTTACGCATGGTCACGCTCCCGCGGCGCCGGCGCGCGCCTTCGAATCGTCGACGCGCGCGAGGACCTCGTCGAGCACCGCCTCGAGGTCGATCGCGCCCTTCGCGGCCGCGTCGAAGGCGAAGATGGGACAACCCTCGCTCGACGCCTGCGCGAACTTGGTGCACTGGCGGACCACGCTGTGCAGCAGGTACTCCGCGTAGTGCTCCTTCAGCGCCTCGAGCGCCTCGCGCGCGATCTTGAACGTCTGGTTGTAGGCGTTCACGACGATGAAGATGTTCTCGAGCTGGTGCGAGAGATCGTCCTCGAGGCCCTGCACCGTCTCGAACAGGAGCCGCAGGCCGTCGTACGAGAGGAAGTCGGCGAGCACGGGGATGATGAGGTCGCCCGCCGCCATGAGCGCGTTGAGGTTCAGGAGCCCGAAGGACGGCGGCGCGTCCATGACGACGTAGTCGTACGCCCCGTTCACCTCCTCGAGCGCCTTGCGCAGCCGGAACTCGCGCCCGGCGAGCGGCATCAGCGCGAGGTCGATCGTGCTCATCGCGAGGTTCGACGGCACGAGCGACAGCCCAGGCATGCCGGTCGCGATGGTGACGCCCGAGATCGGCTTCTTGCGGATGAGGACGTCGTGGAGCGTCTGAGGGAAGCTGCCGCCCTCCTTGCCCAGGCACTTCGTGGCGTGCCCCTGGCTGTCGAGGTCGATCATCAGCACGCGGTAGCCGCGCTCGGCGAGGCGGTAGGCGTACGACGACGAGAGGCTCGTCTTCCCGGTGCCGCCCTTGAAGTTGAGGAAGAGCTGCACGCGCATCGGCCGCGCCGCCGGGACGCGCCGGAGCTTCTTGCGGGCCTCGGCGAGGTCGGCCGGCGCGTACGCGTCGCGCTTGCCGCACGCGTCGGCGAGCTGGCGCACGGACACGCCGAGGATCTCGGCGACGCGCTTCGGCTGGTATCGGAGGTTCTCCATCGGAGCTCCTAGCTCATGTAGAACCGCGGTCCGCGGCGGGCGACGCGCCCCTGCGCCGCGAGGGCGCACAGCGCGGCCTCGACGGTGGGGCGATCGCGGCCGAGCGCCGACGCGAGCTCGTCGGGCGTGCGGCCGCGGAGGGCGGCACGGATCTCGAACAGCGCCGCATCGGCGAGGGCGGGGTCGGCTGCGGGGGCGACCGTGGTGGATCGGGGCGCGGGGGCGCCCTTCGACTGCGCTGCGGTCCGCTCAGAGTGGGCGGAGGGGGTCGGGGGCGTGGTCGGGTTCGAGGTCGGGGTCGGCGTCGAGGTCGAGGTCCGCGCGCGCTTCGACTCCGCTGCGCCACCCTCGGGGCGAACGGGAGCCGCGACCGCGGTCGCCGGCACCGCCACCCGCGTCACCGCGCTCCGCAACGCGGAGCCGTCGAGCTCGAGGAGGCGCTCGGCGATGCGGCGCGAGGCGCGGCGGCGCTCGACGTCGGGCGCGGCGGCGTCCGGCGACTCGCCCGCCCAGCGGGCGACGGCGCGGGAGGCGGCGCCGCGGACGGCGGCC
>JBJMQK010000306.1:0-6619 GCA_045802735.1 Anaeromyxobacteraceae bacterium
GCGCCTTGCGGGGTTCGCGGTGGGCGCGCTGGTCGCGCCGGCGCTGCTCTGGCTCTTTTGGCGCGGGACCGGAGGCGAGCGGCCATCGGGCGACGCATCCGACGCTCGCCTCGCGTCGGCGCCGGTGACCGAGGCGTCGCCGGAACCGCCCGACGGCGGCGCTGCGGCGCTTCCCGGGCTCGCTGGCGCGCCCCCCGCGCCGGCCGAAGCAACCCCGGCCGACGCCGGTGCAGCTCCCGCCGCCGCGCGGGAGGATGGTTTCGACGGCCCGGCGTGGCAGCGGTCGAAGGTGGTGTTCCGCACGCGCGACCTCGGCAAGCTCGGACCTCACGTGCAGTCCGGGCTCGACGCCGCCCGGCGCGACATGGAGTTCTGCTACGCGCAGGCGCCGGCGCGCCGGGACGCCGCGCCGGAGCCGCCTCCCGATCCGGAGCAGCAGGACGCCACCGAGCCCCCCGCCCGCCCCGATCCCGCGATGCTGCTCCTGTTCCTCGAGGCGCGCGAGGGCGCGCTCGACGTGGTGGAGGCGCGCACCGAGCACCGCGGCACCTCCTCCGCCGAGCTGGTGGAGTGCTGCCGCGAGGTGCTGCGCGGCATGGAGATCAAGGCGTTCGGCGCGGTGCCGGGGCGGCGTTACCGGGTGAAGTTCCGGCTGCGCTGAGCGCCGCGGGCCGGGAACCTTGGACGGCCCTTCCGCGGGACGAGGAGCATCCATGAGGTGTCGAAGGGCGAAGGGGGATCGCATGCATTGGCGCAAGGGGTGGCTCCTGGCAATCGTCGCCGTGGTGGCGGGCGCGCCGGCGCGGGGCGCCGACGGAGGCCAGGGCCCGCTGTTCCCGGTTCGCCAGGGAGGCAAGTGGGGCTACGTCGACCGCGCCGGCCGCGTCGTCGTCGCGCCCAGGTTCGAGGCCGCCGCGCGCTTCTCGGAGGGGCTCGCGGCCGTGGTGCTCGAGGGCAAGCACTGCTACGTCGACGTGACCGGGCGCGTGGTGCTCGCGCCGGAGCAGGAGCCTGCGGGACCTCACCACCGCAGCTTCGCCTCCGGCCGGGCGGCCGTGCGCAGCGGCGCCGCGATCGGCTTCATCGATCGCTCCGGGAAGCTCGCCATCCCGGCGCGGTTCACGTCGGCGGACGACTTCTCCGAGGGCCTGGCGTTCGCCTGCGCTGAGCGCGGCTGCGGCTACGTCGATCGCGCGGGTACGCCCGTCTCACCCGCGCTGCTCGGCGCCGCGCCGCTCCGGGACGGCATCGCGGGGGTCTGGATCGGCAAGGGGAAGATGACCGGCAAGCGCTACGCGCTCTATGACGCCAGGCGCGGGGTGCTGCCCGGTGACTACGAGAGCGTCGGGCGCATGTCCGAGGGGCTCGTCGCGGTCCGGTACCAGGGGCGCTGGGGGTACGTCGACCGCACCGGACGCGGCGTGATCCGGCCGCAGTTCTCGGGCGCGGGCGAGTTCTCCGACGGGCTCGCCCCCGTGTCGGAGCAGGCCTGGACCTGCGGCTACCTGGATCGGACCGGGAAGCTCGCCATCCCCGCGCGCTTCCGGCTGTGCTACCCGTTCTCGAGCGGGCGGGCGCGCGTCGAGATCCTGGGCGAAGATCCCAAGGTCCCGCTCCCCGCCTTCATCGACCGCACGGGCCGGGTCGTGTTCGAGGGGGCCGCGGCGACGCCGCCGTTCGAGAGCGCCGAGGACTTCGTCGATGGGCTCGCCGCGGTCGAGGCCGCGGGGTCGGCCGGCGGCAAGAAGCTCGGGTACGTCGACGCCGACGGGCGCTACGTCTGGCCACCCACCGAGTAGCGGCCGCGCAAAACGAGAGGAGAGGGCCGGTGGCCCTCTCCTCGGTTCACGCAACGTGCTGCGCCGCCGCTACTTCTTGCAGATCGGTCGGCTCGGGTCGGGGCTCACGCACAGCGGCCGCATCATCTCGTTGTCCTCGTGCGAGAGGATGTGGCAGTGCCACACGTAGAGCCCGGGGATGTCGAAGTACGCCTGCAGCTTCGCCATCTCGCCCGGGTTCACCTGGAACGTGTCCTTCTGGCCGAACTTCTCCCAGTCGAACGCCGGGACGATCGGCCCGTTGATGAACTTGTCCGGGTTCGGCGGGCAGCTCGGCCGCAGGCCCGCGTCCGTCTCGGTCATCATCATCGCGCCCGGATTGCAGGCCGCGAGGGCGGCGTCATAGGCGGCCTGATCGATCGGCGCGCGGCTCAGCACCTTGAACTGCGTCTGGTGCAGGTGGATCGGATGCGCGTCGACGGTCCGGTTGACGATGCTCCACTCCTCGGTCCCGAACTGCTTCAGGTTCTCCGTCGTCGTGTCCATCCAGGCCAGCGGGCCGAACGCGTTGCCGAGCTCGGCGTGCGTCGGGCCGAACGGCTGCTGATCGGGGAACTTCGGATCGCCGCAGGTGATGAACGTGGCGGTCGGGGTGCCGTCGCTGAGGCAGACCACCGTCGAGTCGAACTCGGTGATGGTCACCGTCCGCTTGTTCGTGACCGCCTTCGGCTCGAAGCCGTCGGACGGCGGGTTGAGCGACGCCGGCAGGACGCTCGTGTCGGGCGCGGTGCGCGCCACCACGTCGAACGCCATGACCTGGCCGGTCGTGCCCGGATCGGCCGGCACCTGCGTCTCGATGTGGCCGCTGAAGGGCTCGTCGGGGCCGACGTTGGTGAGGATGATGCGCGTCCCGACCGCGAGCTTGGAGAAGTCGACGATGACGTCGTAGCGCTCGCCGGGGGACATCTGCATCTGGTTGATCACGACCGGCGCGCCTCTGATGAGTCCGCCGTCCGTGCCGACGATGTTGAACTTGAGCCCGATCGGGACGAGGTTCTTGTTGGCGAACTGGAGGATGATCCAGCGCGAGTCGGAGCCGTTGAGGAGGCGGAAGCGGTACTTGCGCGCCTCGACCTTGAGGGCCGGCCACACCTTGCCGTTCACCGTCATCATGTTGCCGAAGAACTCGGCGTTCGCGTACGGCGCGAGGTCGGTGAAGGGGATGTACGGGCCGGGGTAGCCGTCGAAGAACTCGCGCGAAGACGGGTAGAACAGCGAGCCGTCGCTGTTGAACGAGCGGTCCTGGATGGCGAGCGGGATCTCGTACTTTCCGTACGGGCCGGGCAGGTTGAGCGCCTTCTCGTACGAGTCGCGCAGCAGGTAGAAGCCCGCGAGGCCCGCGTAGACGTTGGTGCGCGTCATGCCGAGCGCGTGGTCGTGGTACCAGAGCGTCGTGCCGCGCTGGTCATTGCGGTACTTGAACGTCGCCTCGCCCTTCACGCGGGAGAAGCCGGGGGCGTTCGCGTAGTTCGAGCCCTTCGTGAAGAAGCAGCCGGCGGTGCGCGACGCCTCGCAGTCCACGATGTTGCTGGCGTTGGGGAGGAACCACGCCTCCGGATAGCCGTCGCTCTCCGGGTCGACGTGCGCGCCGTGGAGGTGCGTGATGAGCGGCACGGGGCCCGTGTACGGGGGCGGCGTGGCGGTGAAGACCGGCCGCGCGTCGACCGGGCCGGGCGGGTTGGCCCAGTGCAGCGTGGGGTCGACGGTGAAGAGGGGCGGCACGAACCTGTTCAACGAGTCGACGAGCTGGTTCTTCCAGGTCACCGTGACACGCGCGCCTTGCTGGGCCTCGATCGTGGCCGCCGGCCAGCTGAACGAGGTGGAGGAGCTCGTCGCGCCATACGCCCAGACCTTCGTCTTGGCGTATCCCGCGGGCAGCGCCTGCTGCGTGATCGGGCGCGCCGCGATGCTGTAGGTGTTCGCGGCCACCGCCGGCATGAGCGGCGGGATCGCGAGCGGCTGGGTGTACTTCGGGACGGTGGTGGGATCGAGCGAGCCGCCCGGGATGGGCTGGCCGAACGCTTCCACGCTGAGCAACATGACGCCGAGTGCAACGAGCTTCTTCATGGTGTACCCCCTCACTGCTGAGCCGGGACGTGCAGGCGGTCGTCTCCGAGGCGGCCGCCCTGCTGCGATTGCGTATCGTGCGCTCCGGGTGTGAGCGGCGAGTCTAGGCGATGCGCTCCGCGCCGGGAGCCGCTCAGGCGGGATGGGTCGCGTTCGACCGACAGTCAAACCGTCACACCACGACGCGGCATTGATTGACGTGGATCAATTGACCCTGGATGTCAAATCATCGGCTCGCCCCCGCCGGAGCCCCGCCGCAGGAGGGGGATGCGTCTCCCCGCGCCGCGCGGGGGGAGAGCGCTCCCCCCGTACGGCACGTCGCGCGCGTCACCGCGACGGGATCAGGCGAAGCGGCGCGCCTCGATCGTCTCGCCCTGCTGCTTCCCCTCCACCGCGGCGACGTAGGCGCGCGCGCAGGCGGCGGCCGGCATCCCGCCGGCCGGATCCATCTTCAGCGCCCGCAGCGTCTCCGTGATCCACGGCGGGCTGACGAGGTTGAGGCGCAGGCCGCGAGGCAGCTCGAGCGAGGCGCCCAGCACGAAGCCCTCCAGCGCCGCATTGACCAGCGAGATGGCCGCGCCGCCGGGCATCGGCTCGTGGGCGAGCACGCCGCCGGTGAGGGTGATGGAGCCGCCGTCCTTCAGCGCGCCCATCGCGACGCGCGCGAGGTTCACCTGGCCCATGAGCTTGCTGCGGAGCCCGAGCGCGAAGTCCTCGTCGCCGAGCTGCGCCAGCGGCCGGAACGCAGCGCTCCCGGCGCAGCTCACGACGGCGTCCACCTCCCGCACCTTCGCGAACAGCGCGTGCAGCGACGCGAGGTCCTCGAGGTCGGCCTGGACCTGTCCCTTGCGTGAGACGCGGACCACCTCGTGCTTCGCCGAGAGCGCCTCGGCCACGGCCGTGCCGATGGTGCCCGTGGCCCCGATGACGATGACCTTCATGTGCGACCCTCCTCGGGCCCCGAGCCCGTACGGCGATCGTAAAAGCGATCACCCGAACTTCATCTCGAAGCCGACCCGCGACAGCTCCGCCGCGAGGGCTTCCGCGCGCTCCTCGGTGAGCGCCACGAGCGGCGGGCGCACGGTCCGCCACGCGGCGTCCCCGCTCGCCCGCGCCACCACGGACTTGAGCGCCGGGATGACCGGGTGCTTCTCGAGCGCGCCGCGCACGAGGTTCAGCTCCCCCTGCAGCCGGTCGGCGTCCTGGCCGTGCCACGCCCGGTGAACGCGGGCGATCGCGCGCGCGTTCACGTTCGCGCTCGCCGTGATGCAGCCCACGCCGCCCGCGCGCAGCGTCTGGAGCAGGAACCGCTCGCTCCCCGCGAAGACGTCGCACCCCGCGCCGCCGAACCGCTCGATCATCGCGCGCGTGTTCTCCCAGTCCCCCGAGCTGTCCTTCAGGCCCGCGATGGAGCGCGGGTAGGCGGCGAGGAGGCGCTCCACCAGCGCCGGGCCGATGCCGACCTGCGCCACCGGGGGAATGTGGTAGAGGTACACCCTCAGTCGATCGTCGCCGACCCGCTCCACCACCTCCGCGAACGCGCGGAAGAGCCCCTCGTCGGAGACGCCCTTGTAGTAGAAGGGCGGCAGCATGAGGACGCCGGCGCAGCCGGCCCGCACCGCCTTGCGCGTGAGGCGGACGGCGTCGGGAATTGCGCAGGCGCCGGTCCCGGGCATGAGGCGCGCCGGCTCGACCCCCGCGGCGAGGAGGTCGTCGAGGAGCCGCTCGCGCTCGTCCACCGAGAGCGAGTTCGCCTCGCTCGTCGTGCCGAACACGGCGAGGCCGGCGCAGCCCTCCGCGAGGAGCCAGCGGCACAGCCGGGTGAAGCGCGCCCCGTCGGGCGCGAGGTCCGGGCCGAAGGGCGTGAGCACCGGCGCGAGGACGCCCGCGAGGCGGGCGGGTCCGGCCGGGGCCGGGGTGGTGGGGGAGGGGGTCATGGCGTCTTCTCCGGGGCGGCTCGCGCCGCGGCCGGCGCGAAGAGCTTCTGCTGCGCGACGGCGCCGACGAGGAGCGCGGTCGCGCCCGCGAGCGGCAGGGGCCCGGGGGCGATGACGAGGCAGGCTGCGGCGCCGAGGGCGCCGCGCGCGATCCAGCCCAGCTCGCGGAGTGCCCACCCCTGCAGCGCCATCGAGAGCGCGATGGTCCCGACGCACGCGCCGAGGACGGCCACGGCGAGCTGCAGCGGGGTGGCCGGGACGACGACGAGGAGGAGCGCCGGACTCATCGTGAAGTAGTAGGGGATGATGAACCCCGCCATCGCGAGCTTCCAGGCGATCCAGGTCGTGCGCTGCGGGTCCGCCCCGGCGATGCCCGCGGCGGTGTACGACGACAGCGCGGTGGGCGGCGTCACGTCGGCGAGCGCGCCGTAATAGAAGACGAAGAGGTGCGCCGCGAGCGGCGGCACGTTCATGCGGATGAGGGCCGGCGCCGCGACGAGCACCACGATGATGTAGGTCGGCGTGGTGGGGATGCCGGTCCCGACGATGATGCTCGTGATCATCGTCAGGAACAGCGCGGCGAGGAGGTTGCCGCCGGCGAGCTTCACGATGGACGCGCCGAGGTTGAGGCCGAGGCTCGTGAGCGAGGCGGTGCCCACGACGAACCCGACGACGGCGGTCGCGATCGCGACCCCGACGGCGCCGCGCGCGCCGTTCTGGAGCGCCGCGCGCAACGCGTCGAGCGTCGCGCTCCGGCCCGGGTTCACGACGGAGAGC
>JBJMQK010000374.1:0-5351 GCA_045802735.1 Anaeromyxobacteraceae bacterium
GCGCCGCGAGGAGCGCGGCGAGGTCGAAGGCGCCGAGGGTGTGGAGGGGCCGCGCGGGTGTCGCCATGGTGCACTCTCCCCGCGCGGTCATGCCCGGGCGGCGGCGGCGTGGCGAGGTCCGCGCGGGGGCCTCGGCCGAACGGCGCCCCTCCACCCAGGCCGCTTAGATCGCGGGCCATGCTCGCCTGCCTCGCCGCTGCGGTGCTCGTCGCCGCCGCGCCCTCCGCGCGGCCGCCGCCGGATCCCGCGCTCGTCGTCGGGCCGGCCCTCACCGATGGCTTCGCGTACGCACGTCTCACCGAGCTGACGGACACCATCGGCGCGCGCCTCGCCGGCTCCCCGGCGGCGGCCGCCGCGGTGGACTGGGCGCTGCGTCGCTTCAAGGACGACGGGATCGACGCGCACCTCGAGGAGGTGAAGGTGCCGCGCTGGGAGCGCCGCGCCGAGCGCGCCGAGGTGGTGGCAGGCGCGGGGTGGCGCGCGCAGGCGCTCGCGGTCACCGCGCTCGGCAGCAGCCCGGGCACGCCGCGCGGCGGCCTCACCGCGGAGGTGGTCGAGGCGCGCTCGCTCGAGGAGGTGGAGGCGCTCGGCGCGCGCGCGCAGGGGCGCATCGTGCTCTTCCAGCACGACATGGCGGGGCCGGAGGAATACGAGGCGCAGGTGGCGCTGCGCTCGCGCGGGCCCGCCGCCGCCGCGCGCGCCGGCGCCGCGGGCGCGCTGGTGCGCTCGCTCGCGACGGCGTCGCTGCGCACGCCACACACCGGGACGACGCGCTTCTGGCCCGCCGAGCGCGCCATCCCGGCGGCCGCGCTGAGCGTCGAGGACGCGGCGCTCCTCCACCGCCTGCTCGCGCGCGGGCCGGTGCGCGTGCGCCTCGACCTCGACTGCGGGACCGCGACGCCGCCCACCGCCGACTCCGCCAACGTCGTCGCGGAGATCAAGGGCCGCGAGCGCCCGGACGAGGTGGTGCTCGTGGGCGCCCACCTCGACTCGTGGGACCTCGGGCAGGGTGCGGTGGACGACGGCGCCGGGGTCGCGATGGTGATGGAGGTGATGCACCTCCTCGCCCACGCCCGCGAGGCGCCGCGCCGGACGGTCCGCGCCGTGCTCTTCATGAACGAGGAGAACGGCCTCTCGGGCGGGATCGCATACGCCGAGCGCCACGCCGGCGAGGCGGCCCGCCACGTCGCGGCGATCGAGGCCGACATGGGCGCGGCGCGTCCGCTCGGGTTGCTCGTGGACGCGGGGGAGGGCGGCGACGCGCTCCTGCGCCGGCTCGCGTCGCCGCTCGCCGCGCTCGGCGCCGCCGAGGTGAAGCGCGGGGAGGGCGGGTCGGACACGGAGCCCCTGCGCCGCGCCGGCGTCCCGACGCTCCAGCTCTGGCTCGACGGAGCGCGCTACTTCGACCTGCACCACAGCGCCGCCGACACGCTCGACAAGGTGGCGCCGCGCGAGCTGGCCGAGGCCGCCGCGGCCTACGCCTACGTCGCGCGCGCGCTCGCGGACGCGGACGAGACGCTGCCGCGCCCCGGTCCGCCCGACGGACCTGCGTGGTGGGCGGCGCCGGCGCCTGCGCAGCGTTGACGCCTGCGAGCGCGGGGCTTGCGGCGCCGCGCGCCGCGGGCGACAACGGGGGGCGGAGGTCGCTCGTGATCGTGTCCGGCTCGAAGCTCGCGCTCTTCGCGCTCGCCGCGGGGGCGCTCATCGTCGTCCCGGGGCCGGCGGTCCTGTTCATCGTGGCCCGCAGCGCGCACCAGGGGCGGCGCGCCGGGCTCGTCTCGGCGCTCGGCGTCGCCGCAGGCGGGGTCGTGCACGTCGCGGGCGCGGTGCTCGGGGTCTCGGCGCTGCTCGTCTCCTCGTCGCTCGCCTTCGGCGCGGTGCGCTGGCTCGGCGCCGCCTACCTCCTGTACCTCGGGGTGAAGACGCTCCGCGCGGGCGGCGACGACCTCGTCGCCGCCGCGCCGCCGCCCACGCCGCACCGGCGCCTCCTCGCGCAGGGCTTCGTCGTGAACGTCCTGAACCCCAAGACCGCGCTCTTCTTCCTCGCCTTCCTGCCGCAGTTCGTCGATCCGGCGCGCGGGCGCGTCCCGCTGCAGCTCCTCGTCCTCGGCTGCACCTTCCTCGTCATGGCCATGGTGAGCGACGGGACGTACGCGCTCCTCGCCGGCTCGATGACGAGGCGCCTCGGGCGAACCGCCAGCTCGCGGCGGCGCGCGCGCCTCGTCACCGGCGGCGTCTACCTCGCCCTCGGCCTCGGCACCGCGCTCGCGGGATCGAGCGGCGACGCGGGTGCGGCGCGCTCATGAGCGCGGCCGCGACGGACGTCCCCGGCGCCGAGCACCGCGTCGTCGACGTCGGCGAGGTGCGGCTCCACGCCGTGCACATGGGGCAGGGGCCGCTCGTCCTCTGCCTCCACGGGTTCCCGGAGTTCTGGTGGTCGTGGCGCCACCAGCTCCCCGCGCTCGCCGCGGCCGGGTTCCACGCCGTCGCGCCCGACCTGCGCGGCTTCAACCTCTCGGATCGGCCGCGCGGCGTCGCGGCTTACCGCCTCGCGCGCCTCGTCGGCGACGTCGCCGGCCTCGTCCGCGCGTTCGGCGCCGAGCGGGCGACGCTCGTCGGGCACGACTGGGGCGGCGTCGTCGCCTGGGCCGCCGCCGCTCGCCACCCCGACGTCGTCGAGCGGCTCGCCGTCCTGAACGCCCCGCACCGGGAGGCGATGCGGCGCGGGCTCGCGCGCCCCGCGCAAGCGCTGCGCAGCTCCTACATGGCGCTCTTCCAGCTGCCGATGCTGCCCGAGCGGCTGCTCGCGGCGGGCGACTACGCGCTCCTGCGCCGGGTGCTGCGCGCCCTGCGGGCGCGGCCCGTCCCCGACGACGAGCTCGAGGCCTACGTCGAGGCGGCGCGGCGCGCAGGTGGGCTCCACGAGGCGCTCCACTACTACCGCGCGATGGGGCGCGCGCTCGTGCGGCGCGGTCGCCCCGCGCCCGGGGGTGGGCCGCGCCGGGTGGAGGCGCCCGCGCTCGTCGTCTGGGGCGATCGCGATCGCGTGCTCCTGCCGCACCTCGCTCTCCCACCCGAGGGCGTCGCGCGCGACGTCCGGGTCCTGCACCTCCCCGAGGCCGGGCACTGCGTCCAGCTCGACGCGCCCGCCGAGGTGAACCGCGCGCTCCTCGCCTTCCTCTCGCCCCGGGTGACCTCGTGACCGTCGCGCCGCTCCCCCGCACCGTCTTCATCACCGGCGCCTCGAGCGGGCTCGGCCGCGGGCTCGCGCTGCACTACGCCGCGGGCGGGGCGACGGTGCACGCGGTGGCCCGCCGCTCCGGAGAGCTCGAGGCGCTGCGCCGGGAGGCCGAGGCCAAGGGGGGCGGGAGGGTCGTCCCGGCGGTGCTCGACGTCGTGGACGCCGACGCGCTCGCCGGGGCCATCGCCCGCGCCGAACGCAGCGCGGGTGGCGCGCTCGACCTCGTCATCGCCAACGCCGGCGTCGGCCTGCCCACGCCGGGGCGCGCGATCGATCGCGCCGCGGTGAAGCGGGTCCTCGACGTGAACGTCTCGGCGGCGTGCGTGACGATCGCCGCGGCGCTCCCCGCGATGGTGTCGCGCGGCGCCGGCACGATCGCGGCCATGTCGTCGCTCGCCGCCTACCGGGGCCTGCCGGGGACGGCGGCGTACTGCGCGAGCAAGGCGGCGCTCGCGACCTTCATGGAGAGCTTGCGCGTGGACCTGCGCGGCACGGGCGTGCGCGCGGTGACGATCCACCCCGGCTTCGTGAAGACCGAGATGACGTCGCGGAACCCCTTCCCGATGCCCTTCCTCATGGACCTCGACGAGGCCGTGGCGCTCATGGCGAGGCGCATCGCGCGCGGCGACGCGACGATCGCGTTCCCGTGGCCGATGCACGCGATCATCCGCGTCGTGGGCGCGCTTCCGCGCGCGGTGTACGAGCCGCTCGCGGGGCTCCTCGGCGGCCAATCCGCGCGGCGGCGCGTTCGCCCTGCGTACACGCCCCCCGGGTCCTGACCGGACGGGAGAGTAGCCGGCGCGACGCCCCGTTGAAATGCTCGCGGAGCCGCCGAGGCCCGGTCGCCTGGCCGGAGTGAGAGCGGCTGGAGACCCGGACATGGAACAGGTCAACGTGCGTACCATCATGGCGACCCTCGCCCTCGCGCTGTCCGGGGCGTTCCCCGGGCTGGTCCTCGCGCAGGGCACCCCGACCCCCCTCGCGGACGATCCGACGCTCATCGCGCTCGCGGTCTCCCTGTCGTGCGCGGACGCACCGGACGTGGAGATGGCGCCGCCGCCGCCCTCGACGCCGCCGGCCAAGATCGGTCCCGAGCTCGAGCTCGTCGCGACCGTGCGCGCGAAGGCGCTCAAGTTCGACGAGGTCCCGAAGGTCGACGTCGCGTTCAAGGGCAGCGGCCCGCGCCGCACCGTGTGGAAGACGGAGCGCGTGAACCTGCCCGTCCACCCTGAGGCTGGCGTCACCTATCACGACGTCGCGGTGCGCCTCACCATCACGAGCACGATCGAGGAGCTGGCGGAGCTGCTGTCGAAAGCGAAGCGCGCCTCGCGCGGCATCCACGTCGAGACAGACGACGCGCCGGTGCCCGTCGCGCCCGCCGCGTCGCCCGTTCCCACCGCCACCCGCTGAACAGGCCGGAGATACGTCATGAGCGTCGCCCATGTGGCGCGCGGGCTCCTCGTGTGTCTCCTCGCCGCGAACGTCGCGCGCGGCGAGGTCCCGGCGGAGGCCTCACCCGCGGCAGAGGAGCCCCGGCCCGCGCGGGCGAAGCCGCGCCCGCCGCCGCCCACGGTCCTCATCATCCCGCTCATCGGGCCCGTCCTCTTGCCGATCACCCTGCCCACCGCGTCGCCGAAGCGGCGCGGCGCGGCGCGCGCCGGGGTCGCCGCGTCCACCGCCGCCGCGCCGGCGCCCGCCGCCGCCGAAGGGAGCGCCCCGTGACCGCCCATCGCCTCGCACTCACCGCCGCCGCCCTCCTCACCGCCGCTCGCGCCGCAGCGCAGGTCCCACCCGTCGACCGCGTCACCCCGCTCGACGCGGCGGAGGGCGCCGCGGCGGACGAGCCCGACGTCGTCCTCGACGTGCCCCGCGCCAAGATCGACAAGCTCGCGCTCGACGTCGAGAACCTGCAGGCGCGCCTCGACATCGACACGCGCGTCGCGAACCTCGTCCAGATCAGCGCCGGCGTCATCGCCACCGTCCAGAAGCTCAAGATGGAGCTCGACGGCGTCGAGACCGAGGCTCACCTCGTGGTCCGCCTCGAGCGCGTCGCGAACGTGCTCGAGCGGGCGCTCGCGGTGATCGACGCGAAGCCCGACCTCGCCCAGCA
>JBJMQK010000384.1:0-11565 GCA_045802735.1 Anaeromyxobacteraceae bacterium
TGGATGTCCACCGTGTAGCGGGCGCGCGTGCCGCTGCCCTCCGGGGCGAGGTCCCAGCCGCCGTTCGACACCTTCATCCACTCGCCGGACAGGAGCGACCAGCTCACCTTGCTCGGCCGCTCCTCGACGTGGCGGAGGACGTAGCGGATCGTCTTCACCCCGAGGTCGAGCTGGTACTCGACGTCGACGCCGTCCGGACCGCGCGCCTTCACGCGGCAGCCCTTCAACCCGGGGACGAACTCGCCGTACGCGTCGTACCGGGCGATGACGTCGAAGAGCTTCTCGGGCGGGACGCCGACGAGGATGTCGCGGGTGACGGCGGCCATGCGGGGCTCCTCACCAGCCGTAGTTCGGCTTGCGCTTGAAGTGGTGGACCGTGTCGAGATAGCGGATCGTCCCGGTGCTCGAGCGCATCACGAGCGAGTGGGTCCTCGCGCCGTCGCCGGTGAAGCGCACGCCCTTGAGGAAGTCGCCGTTCGTCACGCCCGTCGCGGCGAACATCACGTCGCCGCCGGCGAGCTCCTCGGCGGTGTAGATCTTCTCGAGGTCCTTCATGCCGGCCTCGCGGGCGCGGTCCTTCTCGCGCTCGTCGCGCCAGAGGAGCCGGCCCTGAAGATCGCCGCCCACGCAGCGCAGCGCGGCCGCCGCGAGGACGCCCTCGGGCGCGCCGCCCACCCCCATGAGCATGTCCACGCCCGACTCGGCGAAGCAGGTGTGCAGCGCGCCCGCGACGTCGCCGTCGCCGATGAGCTTGATGCGCGCGCCGGCCTGCCGCACCTCCTTCACGAGCCGCTCGTGGCGCGGGCGGTCGAGGACGACGACCGTCATGTCCTCGACGTATTTTCCGAGCGCGTCGGCGACGTTGCGCAGGTTCTCGGTCGGGCTCTTGCGGACGTCCACCACGCCCTTCGCGCCCGGGCCGACGGCGATCTTGTCCATGTACGTGTCGGGCGCGCGGAGGAGCATGCCCTTCTGGCCGATGGCGATGACGCTGATCGAGTTCGCGGCGCCGGTGGCGCAGAGCTTCGTCCCCTCGAGCGCGTCGACCGCGATCTCCACCTCGGTGTCTCCGGGGCCGCCGCGGCCGAGGCGCTCGCCCGCGTAGAGCATCGGCGCCTCGTCGCGCTGGCCCTCGCCGATCACGACCACCGCGTCGAGGTGCAGGCCGTCGAAGGCCCTGCGCATCGCCTCCACCGCGGCGTGGTGGGCCGCCTCGCGGTCGCCTCGGCCCATGAGCCGGGCCGCGGCGAGCGCCGCCGCCTCGGTGATGCGGATCGACTCGAGCGCCAGGTTGCGATCCATGCCCGTCCCCCTTGCGTCGCTACGTCGCGACCTCCTCGCCGGCGCAGAGCCGCGCGAGCAGGTCCTTCGGCATGCGCTGGACCCGGCCTGCGAGGTCCACGCACGCGTGGATGGTGTGGCCGGTGGCGAGGAGCGCCCCCTCGCGCACCACGCGGTAGTCGAACCGCGCCGACGCGCGGCGCGCCTCGCCGAGCGCGATCTCGATCGTGAGCAGGTCGTCGTAGCGCGCCGACTGCTTGTACTGCACGCTCGCCTCGACCACCGGGAGCACGAGCTCGTAGTCGCGCTCGAAGTCGCGGTAGCGCATCCCCTTCGCGCGGATGAACTCGTTCCGCGCCGCCTCGAAGAAGCGCAGGTAGTTCGCGTAGTAGACGACGCCCATCTGATCGGTGTCGCCGTAGATGACGCGGATCTGCGTCGTGACCATCGCGTGGGCCCCGCCGCCTACGGCGCCTCGATGCGGATGAGGCGCGTCCTCGCGACCGTGGTGTCGTAGCGGTCGATCTCCGCGATCGCCGACTGCACGTCCGCCTCGCGTGCCTGGTGCGAGACGATGACGAGCGGCACGGCGCCCCCCTCGTCGCTCTGCTCGTGCTGCTGCACGGCGGCGATGGAGATGCGCTTCGCGGCGAGCGTGTTCGCGATGCGGGCGAGGACGCCCGGGACGTCCTTCACGGCGAAGCGCAGGTAGTAGCCGCAGCGGATCTCGTCGTGGGCGCGGAGACCGATGCGCGCCTCCGCCGGCGGGAGCGGCACGCGGCCGGGGCTCCGGGCGAGGATGTTGCGCGAGAGGTCGATGATGTCCGAGACGACCGCGCTGCCGGTCGGCATGGCTCCCGCGCCCTGCCCGAAGAGCAGCGAGGGGCCGAGCGCGTCCGAGCGCAGGAGCACCGCGTTGAACGCGCCGCGCACGCCGGCGAGGAGCGAGCCCTGGGGGATGAACGTGGGGTGGACGCGCGCCTCGAGCGCCTCCCCCGCGCCCTCGCCGCGCTCGACCCGCCGCGCGACGGCGAGGAGCTTCAGCGCGTAGCCGAACTCCTTCGCCCAGGCGAAGTCCTCCGGCTCGAGCTGCATGATGCCCTCGGTGAGGACGTCCTCCGGCCGGAGCCGCGCGCCGAAGGCGAGCTGGGCGAGCACGCACAGCTTCTGCGCCGCGTCGCCGCCCGAGACGTCGAGCGTCGGGTCGGCCTCGGCGTAGCCGAGCCGCTGCGCCTCGGCGAGCGCCTTGGGGAGCGCGTCGCCCTTCTCCGCCATCGCCGAGAGGATGTAGTTCGTCGTCCCGTTCACGATGCCGTGGAGCGAGGTGATGCGGTCCGAGGCGAGCGCCTCGCGCAGCGTGCGGATGACGGGGACGCCGCCGCAGACCGCGCCCTCGTAGTAGACGTCCACGCCCGTCTCCGCGGCGAGCCGGAACAGCTCCTCGCCGCGCGCGGCGAGCAGGGCCTTGTTCGCCGTGACGACGTGCTTGCCGCGCTCGAGCGCGCCCTTCACGAGCTCGAAGGCCTCGCCGGTGCCGCCGATGAGCTCGACCACCACCTCGATGCGCGGGTCCTCGACGAGGTCGGCCATGCGCGTGGTGAGCACGCCCGGCGCGATCGCGACGGCGCGCGCCTTCTCGCGGTCGCGCAGGAGCACCTTGCGGACGACGATGCGCGCGCCGAGGCGCGCCTCGATCTCGCGCGCGTGGCGCTCCAGGATCGAGAGCACGCCGCCCCCGACCGTCCCGAACCCTGCCACCCCGATGCCGACCTCGCGCATGTGCGTCTACCTCGATGAGAGACGGTACGACTCCAGCTCGCCGCGGACCTGCGGCCGCGACACGCCGTCCACCACCGCGAACGTCTCGAGCTTCACCGGCCCGACCCCGGGCGCGTAGGTGAGCTCCGCCACCTGCTCCACGCCGCCGGCGCGCACCTGCGAGCGGACGCGGACGCAGCCGTCGAACGCGCCCGCCGGCACGGTCACCCGCTCGCCGGCCGCCACCACCTCGTAGCGCTCCGTCACCGTCGGCGCGACCACGGACGACCAGGTCTGGCCCGGCCGCGCCGGCGCGCAGAGGAGGCGTCGCGCGCGGTCGTGCAGGCAGTCGGCGTCCGCGCGGAGGGCGTTGCCGCCGTCGTCGACGAAGTAGCCGTCGGCGTCGCGCTCGACGATGCGCACCGTGCGCCGCGCCGGCGCGGCCTGCTGCGGCGAGCGATCGAGGAACGTCCAGGCGTTGCCGACCGCGAGCGGGAAGTAGTCGCGCGGCGCGAGCCCGGGGGCGGCGGCGCGCTCGGCCGCGGGCGGCGGCGCGCTCGCGCCCGGCCCTGCGCAGGCGGCGAGGAGCGCGAGGAGCGCGACGAGCGCGAGGGGGACGATGCGGGGCACGCGCGGCATTGTAGCCCCGAAGCCGCGCGCGCGGGGGGATGGCGTCGCGCCTCATGGCGGCTCCCGTTGATCTGAGCCCCGGCGGCGCTCCCGCCGCCATGAACGAGATCCGGCGCCTCACTCCGGGGGGAGAACTCTCCCCCCGAGACCCCCCCATCCCAAGCGTCACCTCGAGTGAGCAGCGCCACGTTCAACGCGCGCGCGGCGCGACTGCGGCCTGCGGCGCCGACTCCCGGGCCGCGAGCTCGGAGAGGGCCTCCGTCGCCGCGCCGCGGACGACGTCGTCCGGGTGACCCGACGAGAGCGTCAGGAGCCAGGCCCGCGCGTCCGGTCCGCCCAGGTCGCCCACGATCCGGACGAGGTTCGCCACGTACGGTCCGTCGCGGTGGCGCGTGCGGTCGATGAGGGGGACGACCGCGCGCGCGTCGTGGAGCTGGGCCAGCGCGCCGACCGCGCGCTCCGCCACGTCGGGATCGGCGTCCCGGAGCCGCTCGATCAGCGCCGGGACGGCGGCGCGGTCGCCGCGGTCGGCGAGGGCACGCACCGCGTGATCGCGCACGCGCGCGTCGGACGACGCGAGGTCCTTCGTGAGCTGACCGGTGCTCTTCTTCTGCGCCTCGACCTCGAGCGCGAACGCACCGACGGCGCGGCCGATCGCCGCGCGCGCGGCGCGGTCGAGCGCGGCCGGCACCGCGCCCGGACCGTCCCCGAGCGGCTCCGCCGCACCGGCGCTCTCGCGCAGCGCCGGCTCGCCGTCGGCCGAGGCGAGCTCGATCGTGAGCGCGACGTGGGCGACGCCCGCACCGCCTGGCCCGGGGCGCGCGGCGAAGACGTCGGCGCGCTGGACGAGCACCTGCCCGAGCAGCCGCCGCACCCGGCCGCGCGCGCGCTCCGGGGGGACGAAGCCGCGGGTGGCGGTCAGCGCGCGCAGCGCCTCGTCGCGCAGCACCTCGGGCGCCACGCCGGCGCGCTCGAGCCGCTGGGCGGCGTCGCTCTCCGCGACGACGAGCCGCTCGACCGTGTACGGCGGCGGGCCGCGGCACGCGAGGAGCGCCGCCGCAGCGAGGCAGGCGCCGGCGATAACCGTGAGCGCACCTCGGTTCAGCGCTCGCCCTCCGTCGGGCCACCGCCGTCGGCCGGCGGCAAGGGAGGCGGTTCCTCGCGCGGCGCCGCAGGAGCGCTCGCGCCCCACGGACCCGCGGCGTGCGACGACTCGGGCGCACGGGCCGGCTCTGCGTCGACCGGTGGCGCAGCGAACGTGGGCTCGGGGGCCGGCCCGACGCCGGACGCGGCGGCGGAAGCGCTCTCCGCCTCGGGGGTCACCGCCCCCGGTGCCGGGTCACCGCCAGGCCCTTGCGCCTGCGCCGGGGCCGTCTCGCCGGGCGCAATCGCCGCGTTGCCAGCAGCGCCCTCGCGGTTCCGCCCGCGGCCTCCACGCCGCCTGCGGCGCCTGCGGCGGCGGCGCACCTCGCCCTGACCGGCCTCGCCCTCGGCGGCGGCCTGCGCTCCACCGGGCCCGGCGGTCGCGGCTTCGCCCTCGCCCTCGCCGTCCTCGTCATCGCCCTCGTCGTCGTCGTCCGCTGCGGGGGCGAGCGTCGCCGCGGCTGGCCGCGGGGGCCGCTCGCGCTCGCGCTCGAGGTCGTCGGCGTCGCGCGCGACGGTCGTGGAGACGACGTCGACCGCGACCTCCGCGGCGCCGTCGTCACCCTCGCCCTCGTCGCCGCCGGGGAGGCGCTCGGCGAGCACCTCCACCACCACCGACGCGCGCTCCGGCTCGGCCGCGCGCTCCTCGCGCCCGCGCTCGGACGGCTCCCGTCGCTCGCGCGGCGGCCGCCCGTCGGAGCGGTCGTCCCGCTTGTCGCGCTCCTCGCGCCGGACGCGCCGCGCCGCGTCCTCCTGCTGCGCGGCGTCGGTCGCCTCCTTGAAGAAGCCCTCGTCGATCTCCGGCACGACGATCGGGCGGCAGCCCACGGCGAACTCGGTGAACGCCTCGGCGAGCGCGTCGCCGCAGAGGAGCAGCACCGGGAGCTGGCCCGGGGCGCTCGCCTCGCCGCGCGCGTCGCGCGCCGCGTCGCCGCTCGACACCAGGACTCCGATCTGCGCGCCGTAGTTGCCGACGTCCTTGCGGAGATCCGTCACGTCGCGCCGCGTGGCCTCGCTGCCCGCCCGCAGGATGCGCACGCAGTGGCGCACGTCGCCGAGGCCGAGCTTGCGCCGGCCGGTGTAGACGACGTGGTCGCGGCCGCGCTTCGCGACCTTCAGCTCGCGGACCTCCATGCGCTCGAGCAGCTTCGCGACGACGTGCTCGACGGTGGGGCCGTCGCAGTCCTTCAGGCGGCGGCGCAGCGCGGCGAGCGCGGCGCGGCGCACGTCGGCGGGCGCGGTGGCCGGGCGCGCGGGCGCGAGCGGCGTCGCCGCGCGCTCCCCCGGCTCCGGCTCGGCAGCGAGCGACACCAGCTCGCCGTCGAGGGCGAACAGCGCGCGCCTCCCCTGCCCCTCGCGCCGCCGGTTGTCCTCGACGAGCGCCGCGGCGAGCGCGGACGTCTCGCGCACGAAGGCGTCCGGCATGAGGAGCCGCTCGGCGCCCTGCGCCGCGATGTCGCCGAGCGACAGCGGGCGCTCGGCGCCGGCGAGGATCTCGTAGGCGACCTCTGCGGGGGGCGGATAGCGCCGCCCGCGCCGCTCCTCGCCACCCTCCTCGCGGCGCCGCGCGCGCGGCTCGGTGCGCGCGGGCGCGCGCGCGATCTCGCGCGACGGGATGGGGTGGCGCTCGCGCGGGCGGTAGGGGATGTCGATGTCGGGCGGGGGCTCGATCATCTGCTCGAGCCCGACCGGATCCTCATCGAGGCCCCACTCCACCAGCGCGAAGGTGCCGGACTGCACCGCGATGACCTTGCGGTCGGTATGCGGCAACCTGCAGTGCGTCGCGAGCTGCCCGCCCATGACCTCGTCGGGGATCTTCCCCACGTGGTCGAGCAGGCTGTCGCGGACGGCGATCTCGGCGATCTTCTTGAAGTGGAGTGGCTTCCCCTCGCGCCTCAGCACCTCGATGGCTGCTTCGGTGAAAGTCATGCTGTCCTTGTCTGTCAAAATCGGTAGGCCCATTGGGGCCTTATATGGGTCGCCCAGTCTCACAGCGGCGCTCAGTCCATCTGAGCCCCGGGCGGCACCGCCCGCCGCTGTGAGTGGATCCGGCGCCTGCGGGGCCTCAGTCCGGGGAGAAACTCTCCCCCCGAGACCCCCCATCGCGGGCATCACTTCACTGAGCAGCGTTATCAATCCGGCGCGGGACCGTGTCAACGATCCTGTCGCCTTGAAAACCGGCGCGTCGCGCGGCATCTGTCGCGGATGGTGAAGGTCCGCCTCGGGACGACCTGGCGAGAGGACGCGGCCGTGCGCGCCGCGCTCGTCCGCGGCGGCGCGCCGGCCCTCGAGGCCGAGGCCGCGATCGTCGAGGCGCTCGCGCTCGAGGTGGACGGCGTCGACGTCGCCGGGGGGCTCGCCGAGGGGGCGCTCGTCGCGGCGGTCGAGGGGCTCGCGAGCGCGGCGCTCGAGCTCCTGCGGGGCAGCGGCCGGGCCCAGGTCCACTTCAGCGAGGGCGGGCTCGAGCTGCTCCTGCGCCGGCGCGGCGCGAGCGCCCTCCTCACCGTCGTCGGCCTCGGGCGCCCGGCCCGCGTCCTCGCGCGCGACGTCGAGGTGGAGCTCTCCGAGCTGGCGGTCGCGGTGCGGGAGGCGACCGAGGGCCTCGCCGCGGAGCTCCGCGCGCTGGCGCCGCGCGGCGAGGCGGCGCGCGCGCTCGCGGCGCTCGCCGCCCAGCTCGCCGACGCCGAGCCGGGTATCGTCGCCGGCACCGCCTCGCCGCTGCCGCGGCGCGAGCGCCGCCGCGAGGTGCGCGGCGACGCGCCGGCGTGCGCGTTCGAGATCCACGACGACGACGAGCTCATCGGCTCGTACCGGGGGCCGGGCGCCGACCTCGGCTCGCTGCTCGCGCCGGGGCGGGTGACGCTGCGGCTCGCCGACGGGCGCGACGTGTTCACCGTGGAGGGCGCGCCCTTCCTGCTGCTGCGCGACCTCGCCGCGTTCGGGCGCCGCGTGGCCGACGCGGTCCGGCGGGGCGACCGCCGCGCGTCGGCGGAGCTGGCGCAGCCGGGGCGGCGTGGGAGCCTGCAGCTCGAGCTCGACCTGCGCGACGCCACGCTCGCCATCGGGGACGCGCCGCCGACGACGTGCGCGCCGCTCCCCCTCGCCCGCGCGCTCCTCGAGGCCGCCCTCGACTTCTGCGGCGCGGTCGCTGCGCGGAACCCGTGGCAGGCCGAGAACGGCTGGCTCGCCGAGCTGCGGCGCTCCGCTGCCGAGGAGGTGCTCCACGTCCAGGAGCTGCTCGCGGGCGACGTCTTCGCGGAGGCCGGGGTCGAGGCCCGCGCGCGCCGCCCGGCAGCCCTGCCGCGCGCGCCCCTCGGCCCGGGGCGCATGAAGCACCTCGCGTTCCGGCGCACCCTCGCGCTCGAGGTCGGACCGCCGGCGGGCTTCGGCCTCGCCCTCGCGCGCGAGCGGCTCGTCGCAGCCGGCGAGAAGGCGGTCGTGGCGGTGGACGCCGCGCGCGGTGGTGTGGCCTGGCGCCGCGAGGGCGTGCGCTTCGCCGCCCTCGCCGGCGGCACGGCGTGGCTCGCCGACGCGGGGCGGCTCTCGGCGGTGGACGTCGCCACGGGCCGCGAGCGCTGGTCGCGCCCGCTCTCGGGCCTCCCGGAGGGCGCGCCGCGCGCCATCGCGCGCCTCTCGGGCGGCCTCACCCTCGCGACGTCGGCCGGCGAGGTCACCGCGCTCGAGCCGGAGGCCGGCCGCACGGCGTGGCGCTTCGCGCCCCCGGCAGCGCGCGACCTCGCCGTGGCCGCGCTCGGCCCGCTCGCCCTCGTCGGCAGCGGGAGCGGCTTCCTGTACGCCCTCGAGCCGTCCGGCGCGCTCGCCTGGCGCGTGCGGCTCCCGGGCCCGCTCGTCGCGCCGCCGTCGCCGTGGGGTCGCCTCGCGGTGGCGCTGTGCACGACCGACCGCGGCGGCTCGCTCGTCGCGGTCGATCCCACGAGCGGCCGCCGCGTGTTCGAGCTCCCGCTCGACGTGACCCCGACCGCGGCGCCCCTCCCGTTCGCGGGTCTCCTCGCGATCCCCGCGGTCGTCGCCGGCGACCCGGTGGTGGTCGCGGTGGACGCGGCGGGGCGGCTCGCCTGGGAAGACGCTCCGCCCATCGGCGCCGGTCCGGTGGCGCTCGGCGCTGCGGGGGCGCTGCTCCTTGCGAAGACCGCGCGCGGCACCTGCGTCGCGCTCGGCCGCGATGGCGACGCGCGCTGGACGCACGCCAGCGAGGCGGCCCACCCGCCCGCGCCGAACGTCGCGCCGGTCGCGGCGCGCGGCGTCGCGCTCGTGGCGTCGGAAGGCGTGGCGGCGCTGGATCTCGAGACCGGCGCCGTGCTCGCGACGCTCGCCGTCACCGCGCCGGAGCGGCTCGCTGCCGACGGCGACCTGCGCGTGTGGGGCATGGACGCGGAGGGCACCGTGACCGGCGTGCGCCTCGAGACGCACCTCAGCGTCGTCGCCGGTGCGCGGCGGTAGGGGCTGAAGCTAGACGCCGAGGAAGAGGCGCTTGCCGAAGTTCGGCGCCAGCTCGGCGTCGAAGATGCGCTGCGCCGCCGCCTCGATGTCGTACGGGACGCGGTGGTACTCGACGGCGCGCGTCTCCGTGTCGTAGGTGACGAAGCAGGCGCGGTTGTCGTAGTCGCGCGGCTGCCCGACCGATCCCACCGAGATGACGTACTTCTTCTCGGGATCGAGCTGGAGCTGCGGCGCGCCGACGTCGCTCACCTCGCCCTCGCGGTCGTAGGCGAAGGCCTTGCAGAGGTGCGAGTGCCCGATGAACGTGACGGGCGCGAGGCGGGCGTAGTGCGGGAGGAGGTCGCGGGCCTGCTCCAGCGCGAAGACGTACTCGTACTCGCCGGGCAGGATGGGCGAGCCGTGGCAGAAGGCGACGTCGTCCACACGGTGCGTGTACGGCAGCGACCGGAGCCACACCACGTGGTCGGGATCGAGCGTGCGCGCCGTCCAGTCGAGCGCCTGGCGTGCGGCCTCGTAGTAGTAGGCGTAGTCCATCCGGCCCGACACCGCGGCGTCGTGATTGCCGAGCAGTGTCACGGAGGCGAGGTCGCGGATGCGCTCGCAGCAGCCGTTCGGGCTCGCGCCGTAGCCGACGACGTCGCCCAGGCAGACGACGCGATCCAGCCCGAGGCGGCCGAGCGCCGCCTCCACCTCGGCGAGCGCGTCGAGGTTCGCGTGGATGTCGCTCAGGATCGCGATGCGCATCGGGCGCCCCGCCCGGGCAGGCGCGAGGGTGCGCATCCTAGTCGCGCCCCGGACAGGCCGTCAACGGACCGCGAACAGCTCGGGCTCGAGCTCCTCGAAATGGGTGAGGCGGCGGAGGGCGGCGTAGCGCTCGCCGATCTCGTCGCGCGACAGCGTCTTCAGCCGTTCCAGCGAGAACTGCTCGACGGCGTAGCTCGCGAGCACGCTCCCCATGATGATGGCCCGCCGCATCAGGGAGAGCTCGGCACCGCCGGAGCGGGCGAGGTAGCCCATGAACCCACCTGCGAAGCTGTCGCCGGCGCCGGTGGGGTCGAAGAGCGCCGCGAGCGGGTAGGCGCAGGCCGCGAAGACGTGCTCGCCGGTGAAGAGCAGCGCGCCGTACTCCCCGCGCTTCACCACCACCGCCCGCGGCCCGTACGAGAGGATGCGCCGCGCCGCCTTCACCACGTTGTGCTCGCCGGCGAGCTGGCGCGCCTCGGCGTCGTTCACGAACAGCAGGTCCACCCGCTTCAGCGTCTCGAGCAGGCTGTCGCGCTTCGACGCGATCCAGAAGTTCATCGTGTCCATCGCCACGAACTTCGGGGCGCGCACCTGATCCAGCACCTGACGCTGCAGGTCCGGGTCGATGTTGCCGAGGAACACGAACTGCGAGTCGCGGTACGCCGCAGGCAGGGACGGCTTGAAGTCGGCGAAGACGTTGAGCTGCGTGTCGAGCGTGTGCGCGGCGTTGAGGTCGAGCTCGTACCGCCCCTTCCAGCGGAACGTCCGCCCTGCGCGCCGCTCGAGCCCGGCGAGGTCCACGCCGCGCGACGCCAGGAACCTCACGTGCTCCTCGGGGAAGTCCTCGCCCACCGTCGCGACGAGCCGCACCGGCCCGAAGAAGCTCGCGGCGGTCGAGAAGTAGGTGGCGGAGCCTCCCAGCACCTCCTCGCGGCGCCCGAAGGGCGTCTCCACGGAGTCGAGGGCGATGGAGCCGACGGCGAGCAGGGACATGGTGTGCGGGTAAGTAGCCCGAAACGGGGTTTTGGTCGAGGGTCGGGGTCGTGGGTTGGGGTCGAGGGTTGGGGTCGAGGGTCGGGGGTCCGATGGGCGCGGCGCGTGTGCACGCGCTCCGGCCGCTTTGTCCTCGCGGCGCGGCATGGGGAGTGCGGCCGCGTCGCGCTCGGTGGGTGCGGTGCCGGGCGCTTCGCCGAACTCGCTCACTCTTTACGTGCGGGAGGCGACTCCAGCCCGTTCACTCAGACAGTGGCTCAGCGCCCGCATGGGCGACGCGGCGGACGATAGACGCGTCTGCGCCGCTGCGGAGGCGGCCTCCGCGCGCGCACACGCGCCGGGCATTGCAAACGCCGCCGCGCGGACCGGGGACGTCGCCGTCTGGAGCGGGGCGGCGTGGGCCCGAGGGTGGTGACGTGCTCGCCACGGCAGGGGGAGGGGAAATAGGCGTGACTCGGAGCGGATGCGATCGAGGCAGGCAAACTCCCCTCCCCGCCCGTTCACCCTGAGCGTAGGCCGCGCAGCGGCCGGAGTCGAAGGGCCGAGCGCACGGGG
>JBJMQK010000441.1:0-12517 GCA_045802735.1 Anaeromyxobacteraceae bacterium
GATCGTCCGGGACGCTCTTCACCTGCTCGGGGGTGTAGCTGCCCTGATGCAACAGGCAATAACGCGGTGTCGGCAGGCCCTCGGCGAGCCACACCCGCTTGGTCATGACCTTGTCGATGGAGATGCTCGAGGCCATCACGCCCGAGCCCGTATAAGGGATGCCCAGCAGTTCCAGGGCGCCCTGCACTGTTCCGTCCTCGCCGAAGCGACCGTGCAAGGCGATGAAGCAGCGCTTGAATCCCTTGCGCTTGAGCTCGACCAGGTCGCGCTCGGCCGGGTCGAACGCGTGCGCATCGATGCCCTTGGACTGCAGGGCCTTCAGCACGCCGCTGCCGGACATCAGCGAGACTTCGCGCTCCGCCGAGAGGCCACCCATCAGCACGGCCACCTTGCCGAATGCGGGCACGTCGCCGTGCTTGCGCCGGTCCACGCCGTCCCATTTCGAAGTGCCTGAAGTGCCGGCGGCGCTCATGCCGCACCTCCCATTTCGACCAGCTTCGCGGGCACGCCACCGATGGAGCCCGCGCCCATGCACATCACGACGTCGCCGTCGCGGGCGATCTTGAAGATCGCATCCGGCATCTGCGAGATGTCCTCGACGAACACCGGCTCGACCTGCCCTGCGACGCGCATCGCGCGTGCGAGCGAGCGGCTGTCGGCGGCGACGATCGGCGCCTCGCCGGCGGAATACACCTCGCCGAGCAGCACAGCGTCGGCTTCGCCCATCACCTTCACGAAATCCTCGAAGCAGTCGCGCGTGCGCGAGTAGCGGTGCGGCTGGAAGGCGCAGACGACGCGGCGCCCGAACGCCTCGCGCGCGCCGCGCAGCACCGCCCGCACCTCGGCCGGGTGGTGGCCGTAGTCGTCGACGACGGTGACGCCGCCCGCCTCTCCACGCACGGTGAAGCGCCGCTGCACGCCCTCGAACGAGCGCAGCGCCGCGCGGGTGGTCTCGGTCGGGATGCCCATCTCGTCGCCGAGCGCCACCACCGCGAGCGCGTTGAGCGCGTTGTGGCGCCCCACCATGCCCACCTCGAACCGGCCCAGCGGGGCGTCGCGGCGGAAGACGTCGAAGGCGACCCGGTGCTGCCGCACCTCGATGCGGTCGGCGCGGTACTCCGACTGCGGACCCTCACCGTACGTCACGAAGCGCTTCTCCAGCTCCGGGATGAGCGACTGCACCGTGGGGTGGTCGCCGTACAGGATCGCGAGCCCGTAGAACGGCACCCGGTTGACGAAGTCGAGGAAGCCCTGCCGCAGCGCGGCCGGCGTCTTCCAGTAGTCGAGGTGCTCGGGGTCGATGTTCGTGACGACGGCGATCGTCGGCGGGAGGTGCCGGAACGAGCCGTCGGACTCGTCGGCCTCGACCACCATGTACTCGCCCTTGCCGAGCTTGGCGTTCGAGCCGAAGGCGTTCACCTTCCCGCCCACGACCGCCGTCGGGTCGAGGCCGGCCTGCGCGAGGAGGTGCGCCGCCCTCGAGGTGGTGGTGGTCTTGCCGTGCGAGCCGGCGATGGCGACGCCGTACTTGAGCCGCATCAGCTCGGCGAGCATCTCGGCGCGCGCGATGACCGGGATGCGCCGCCCGCGCGCCGCGACGACCTCGGGGTTGTCGCGCTTCACCGCGGACGAGGTCACGACGACGTCCACGTCGGTGACGTGCTCGGCGGCGTGGCCCCGCTGCACGACGCCGCCGAGCGAGGCGAGGCGGCGCGTCGCCTCCGATTCCTTCAGGTCCGAGCCCGAGACGCGGTAGCCGAGGTTGAGCAGCACCTCGGCGATGCCGCTCATGCCGATGCCGCCGATGCCGACGAAGTGGATCTTGGGCTGCCGCGAGCGGAAGAGGGTCATGGCGAGGGCGACGAGCGCGGCGTGCCGTCGAGGGCGGGCGGGGGGCGGACCGGGCGGAACTCGGGGCCGCGGTCGCGCCCGCGCTGCGACCCGAAGCGCCGGCGCACGAGCTCCGTGCAGACGTCGGCGATCTCTCGCGCCGCCTGCGGGCTCCCGAGCCGCCCCGCCGCGCGAGACATCGCCTCGCGCCGCGCCGGGTTCTTGAGGATGGACCGGATCTCGCCCGCGAGCAGCTCGCCCGTGAGGTCCCGCTCCTCGATCATCACCGCCGCGCCGGCGTCGACGAGGCTCTTCGCGTTCACCACCTGGTGGTTGTCGGCGGCGGCGGGGAAGGGGACGAGGATCGACGGCTTCTTGCAGACGGTCAGCTCCGCGAGCGCCATCGCGCCGGCGCGGCAGACGACGAGGTCGGCGGCGGCATAGGCCGCGCTCATGTCGGTGATGAACTCGCGGACGTCCGGCTCGAAGGAGACGGCGCGGTAGCCTTGCTCGACGGCGGCGCGGTCGCGCGCGCCGGTCTGGTGGACGATGGAGAGCTGCTCGCGCAGGTCGGCGAGGTGCGGCAGCGCCTCCACCACGCGCATGTTGAGGGCGTGCGCCCCCTGCGACCCGCCGAACACGAGGAGCCGCGGCTTCTCGTGCCGCGCCGAGGGCCGCATGTAGTTGTCCATGAGCTGGCGGCGGATGGGGTTCCCGAGCTGGTGCACCTTCCCGCGCGCGAAGTAGCGGTTCGCCTCCGGGAACGCGGTGAAGACCGCCTGCACGAAGCGGCCGAGCACGCGGTTCGTGAACCCCGCGACCGCGTTCTGCTCCTGGACCGCGGTCGGGATGCGCATCGCCCAGGCGGTGAGCACCGCCGGCCCCGAGGCGTAGCCGCCGACGCCCACCACGAAGTCGGGCTGCCACTTCTTGAGGATGCGCCAGCACTGCAGGAACGCGCGCGGCAGGAGGAGCAGGCTCGCGACGAGCTTCAGGAACCCCTTGCCCCTGAGCCCCTGCACCTGGATGAGCTCGATGGGGAAGCCGGCGCTCGGGACGACCTTCGCCTCGAGCCCGCGCTCGGTGCCGACGAACGCGACGTCATTGTCCGGGTGGCGCCCGACGACCTCCTCCGCGAGCGCGATGCCCGGGAAGACGTGGCCGCCCGTGCCACCGCCGGCGACGAGCATCCTCACGGCTGCGAGACCTCCGCCGGCGGGGCGCCGAGGCGGACCGCCTGCGCGCGCGGGCGGCGCAGGAACCCGCCCTCGGAGCCCGAGACGGCGAGGAGGAGCCCGGCCGCCGCGAGGAGCGTCATGAGCGACGACCCGCCGTACGAGACGAAGGGGAGGGTGAGGCCCTTCGTCGGCAGGAGCACCGTCACGACGCCGAGGTTCACGAGCGCCTGCACGCCGACGAGGGTGGAGATGCCGAGCGCGAGGTAGCAGCCGAACGCGTCCGACGCGCGGTAGGCGGCGACGAGCCCGCGCCAGACGAAGAGCGCGTAAAGCAGCATGAGGACGGCGAGCCCGGCGAGGCCGGTCTCCTCCGCGATGACGGCGCCGATGAAGTCCGTATGCGCCTCGGGGAGGTAGTAGAGCTTCGAGCGCCCTTGCCCGAGCCCCTGGCCGAACCAGCCGCCGTTGCCGATGCCCACCATCGACTCCCACATCTGATAGCCCGCGCCGCGCCGGTAGGCGAAGGGATCGAGCCAGGCGAGGATGCGCTCCCAGCGGTACTTCGTCCCCGCCACCGCCTTCCACGCGAGCGGCAGCGAGAGGAGCAGCGCTCCGAACAGGTAGCTCACCTTGGCGCCTGCCGCGAAGAGCATCGCGAAGAGCACGAGCGCCATGACGACGCAGGTGCCGAGATCCTTCTGCCACAGGCACAGGGCCATGAGCGCGCCCGCCACGAGCAGGTGCGGGAGGAAGCCGATCGAGAACATCCGCACCTTGTCGCGCTTCTTCGCGAGCGAGTGCGCGAGGTAGACGACGAGCGCGAGCTTCGCCATCTCCGAGGGCTGGAACGACACCGGCCCGAGGGAGAGCCAGCGGCGCGCGCCGCCCGCGACGCGGCCGAGGACCCCGACGAGGAGGAGCGCCACGAAGGTGGCGAGGAGGAACGGGTAGGCGAGCCGCTCCATGCGCCGGTACCCGACCTTGAGCGCCAGCGCGAGGAACCCGAGCCCGAGGCCCGCCGCGACGAGCTGCCGCCACAGGAAGTGGAAGCCGTCGCGGTAGCGCGCCGCCGCGGTGACGGCGCTCGCCGAGTAGACCATCACGACGCCGACGCCGGTGAGGGCGAGCACCGAGGCGAGGAGCAGCGGGTCGACGCCACCGCCGGCGCGGGGCGTCTCGGCATGCGCGCGCACTAGGCGATCTCCCCCACGAGGCGGCGGAAGGTCTCGCCGCGGTCCTCGTAGCTCTTGAACTGATCGTAGCTCGCGCAGGCCGGCGAGAGGAGCACGACGTCGCCCTTCCGCGCGAGGGCGTCCGCGCGGCGCACCGCCGTCGCGAGGTCGCCGCAGCGCTCGGTCGCGGCGAGGGATCCGAGCTCGCGCTCGATGGCGGGCGCGTCCTCGCCGATGGTGAGGAGGGCCTTCACGCGATCCTCGAAGAGCGGCGCGAGCGGCGCGTAGGGGGCGCGCTTCCCGCGGCCGCCGAGCACGAGGATGACGTGCGGGCGGCCCGCCGGGAACGCGGCGAGCCCGACCTGCGTCGAGTCGACGTTCGTCGCCTTCGAGTCGTTCACCCACTCGACGCCGTCCTTCTCGCGCACGAGCTCGAGGCGGTGCGGCAGCCCCTTGAACGCGTCGAGGCCCGCCTGCACGCGCGCGCCATCGACGCCGAGGAGCCGGGCGCAGAGGGCCGCCGCCATCGCGTTCTCGAGGTTGTGGCGGCCGCGCAGCGCCCGCGAGCGCACGAGGAACCGCTCCGGCGCGCCCGTGCCCGTCGCGAGCAGGAACGACCCCGCCTCCCCGGCGCGCGCGCCGCGCCCCTCCGCTGGGCCGAAGCCGAACGTCGAGACCTCGCCGCGCGACCCACCCGCGAGCGCGACGGCGCGCGGGTCGCGGGCGTTCGCCACCGCGTGGTCGCCCGGGCCCTGGTTCATGAAGATGCGCGCCTTGGCGAGCGCGTAGGCGTCGACGCTCGCGTAGCGGTCGAGGTGGTCGGGGGTGACGTTCAGGATCGCGGCGACGCGCGGCCGGAGCTGCGAGACGCCCTCGAGCTGGAACGACGAGAGCTCGAGGACCACCGCGTCCACCTCCTCGCCCGAGAGCACGAGCTCGCAGAGCGGCGTCCCCAGGTTACCACCCGTGAAGGTTCGCCGCTCCAGCTCGAACAGGGCGCCGGTGAGCGCGGTGGTGGTGCTCTTCCCGTTCGTCCCGGTGATGGCGACGACCGGGACGGGCGGCAGGAGGCGCGCCGCGAGCTCCACCTCGCCGACGATGGGGACCCCCTGGCGCCGCGCTGCCGCGATCTCGGGCAGCGCGAGCGGGACCCCCGGCGAGACCACGACGAGGTCGGCGCCCGTGAAGTCGGCGGCGTCGTGGCCGCCGAGCGCGAGCTTCGCGCCCGCGGCGCCGAGGTCCTTCGCGGCCTGGCCCAGCTCGGTCGCGGCGCGCCGGTCGGTGACCGTGACGCGCGCGCCGCGCGCGAGCGCCACGCGCGCCGCGGCGACGCCGCTCCGCGCGAGCCCGACGACGAGCACGCGCCGTCCGGCGAGGGGGAAGGGGTCCGCCATCTTCACCTCAGCTTCAGCGACGCGAGCGCGACGAGCGAGAGCATGATCGCGATGATCCAGAACCGGACGATGATCTTCGGCTCGGCCCAGCCCTTCAGCTCGAAGTGGTGGTGGATGGGGGCCATCTTGAAGACGCGCTTGCCGGTGGTGCGGAAGCTCGCCACCTGGACGATGACGCTCACCGTCTCGGTGAGGAACACGCCGTGGAGGATCGCGCTCGCCACCTCGTTCTTCGTGAGCACGGCGAGCGTGCCGAGCGCGCCGCCGAGCGCGAGCGAGCCGACGTCGCCCATGAACACCGACGCCGGGTAGGTGTTGTACCAGAGGAAGGCGATGCCGGCGCCGATCAGCGCGGAGCAGAAGACCCCCAGCTCGGCCGCGCCCGGGATGACCGGGATGCGCAGGTAGGCGGCGATCGAGAAGCCGCCGATGGTGGTGCCGGCGACGTAGGCGAGGATGAGGAAGGTCGACGCCGAGACGATGGTCGGGCCGATGGCGAGGCCGTCGAGGCCATCGGTGAGGTTCACCGCGTGGCTCGTGCCCATCACCACGAGCACCATGAAGGGCAGGTAGAGCCAGCCGAGCGAGGGGTTGAAGTAGCGGGTGGGGACGAAGGGCAGCGAGAGGTGCAGGTCCTGGAAGCTCCCCACGCGCAGCCACGGGAACGACCCGGCGGTCTCGAAGTGCAGGTCGGAGAGGAAGAGGTAGTAGACCACGACGAGGATCGCCGCCTGCCACAGGAGCTTCTTCTTCCCGGCGAGCCCCTTGGAGTTCCGCTTCGAGATCTTGAGGTAGTCGTCCCAGAAGCCGATGGCGCCGAACGACAGCGTCACGACGAGCGCGGTCCAGATGTAACGGTTCGTGAGATCGGCGAAGAGCAGCGTCGCGACGGAGAGCGAGAAGAGGATGAGCGCGCCGCCCATCGACGGCGTGCCGGTCTTCTTCTTGTGCGAGTCCGGCGTGTCCTCGCGCACGTTCGAGCTGCCGTACTGGATGGCGCGCATCCGCTCGATGAAGATCGGGCCGAGCAACAGCCCGAGGACGAGCGCGGTGAAGCCCGCCGCGATGATGCGGAAGGAGGGGTAGCGCAGCACGTTGAACGCGCTGAAGCGCCACGCCTGCGGGTAGAGCAGGTGGTAGAGCATCTCTAGGGGTGACTCCCGTGGCCGTCGCCTGCGGGTGACGCGCCGCCCAGCGCCTCGACGAGGCGCTCGAGCTTCATCCCCCGCGACCCCTTCACCAGGAGGACGTCGCCCTCGCGGAGCCGCTCCGTCACCCAGGCGACGAGCGCCGGGAGGTCCTCGGTGTGGAAGACCTCGGCGGCGCCGGCGGCGCGCGCCGCCTCGGCGCCGGCGCGCGAGCGCGGGCCGAACGCGGCGTACAGCGCCGCCACCTTCGCGGCCTCCTCGCCGAGCCGCGCGTGGGCCTCCGCCTCGCCCGGCCCGAGCTCGAGCATGTCGCCCAGCACCGCCATGGCGCGCCCACCGGGCGCGCCGCTTCGGGCCAGGTCGGCGAGCGTGGCGAGCGCCGCGGTCATCGAGGCCGGGTTCGCGTTGTAGCAGTCGTCGACGAGCGTGACGCCGGAGGGGAGGCGCTCGATGCGCAGCCGCCGCCCGACGGCGCGCGCGGCGCGCAGGCCCTCCGCGATCTCGCGGTCGGAGAAGCCGAGCGAGAGCGTCGCCGCCGCGGCCGCCGCCGCGTTCGACGCGTTGTGCAGGCCGACGAGCGGCGTGCGGATCTCCACCTCGCGGTTCCCGATGGCGAGCGTGAAGCGGAGCCCGCGCTCGTCGTGCTCGAGCACGTCGAGCACGCTCACGTCGCCCTTGCCGCGCACGGCGGAGAAGGTGATGACGGCGCGCCCGCAGGCCTGGGCGCGGCGCAGCATGCGCGGATCGTCCGCGTTCGCGACGGCGATGCCGTTCGGCGGCAGCGCGAAGTACAGCTCGGCCTTGGCGTCGGCGACGCCGTCCACCGACCCCATGTGCTCGAGGTGGGCGGGGCCGGCGAAGGTGACGACGCCGACCTGAGGCTCGGCCATCGCGGCGAGGCGCGCGATCTCGCCGGGGTGGTTCATGCCCAGCTCGACGACGCCGCGCGCGTGCTCCGGCCCGAGCCCGAGGAGCGTGAGCGGGACGCCGATCTCGTTGTTGAGGTTCCCCTCCGTCTTGAGCGCCGGGCCGCGCGTGCCGAGGATCGCGCCGATCATCTCGCGCGTCGTGGTCTTCCCGTTCGAGCCGGTGACGCCGATGAGCGGGATGCCGAAGCGGCGCCGGTGGTGGCGCGCCAGCGCGCCGAGCGCGGCCAGCGTGTCGCGGACCGCGAGGACGGGCAAGGCCCCGCCCTTCGCGAGCGTCCGGGCGAGGGGATCCTGGGACGCGAGCCACGCCTCGCTCACGACCGCCGCCGCGACGCCCTTCGCCGCAGCCTCCGCCAGGAAGGCGTGCCCGTCGAAGCGCTCGCCGGCGAGCGCGACGAAGAGCGAGCCCGGCGCGATGCGGCGGGTGTCGGTGGAGAGGCCCTCGACCTCAGCGGGTGGGGTGCCGTACCAGCGCCCGCCGGCGGCGGAGGCGATCGCGTAGCGGTCGAAGCGGGGGAGTGGGGTCATGCGGTCACGCCGAGCGCGCGGCGCGCCTCCTCGCGATCGTCGAAGTGGCGCCGCTCGGCGCCGACGATCTGGTAGTCCTCGTGGCCCTTGCCGGCGATGAGCACCGCGTCGCCGGGGCGCGCCGCGGCGAGCGCGAGCGCGATGGCCTCGCGCCGGTCGGGGACGACGACGTAGCCCCGCGCTCCGGTGCCCGCCGCCGCCGCGTCGAGGCGCGCCGCCCCGGCGCGCTCGAGGCCGGGGACGATCTCGGCGATGATCGCCGCCGGGTCCTCGGTGCGCGGGTTGTCGCTCGTCACGACGACGAGGTCCGCGCCGCGCGCGGCGGCCTCGCCCATGAGCGGGCGCTTGCCGCGGTCGCGGTCCCCGCCGCAGCCGAAGACCGCCACGAGCCGCCGCGGCGCGAGCGCGCGCAGCGCGGTCAGCGCGTGGTCGAGCGCGTCGTCGGTGTGGGCGTAGTCGACGAACGCGGCGACCCCGTTCGCCTCGATGCGCTCGAGCCGCCCCGGCGCGCCGGCGCACGCGGCGAGGCCGCGCGCGACGTCCCCGGGCGCGATCCCGAGCGCGAGCGCGAGCCCCGCCGCGCAGAGGAGGTTCTCGAGGTTGTGCGCGCCGACGAGCGGCGAGGCGATCTCGATGGCGCCCGCCGGCGTCTCGAAGCGCGCCTCGAGCCCGGAGAGCGCGAAGCGCGGCGCCCCGGCGCGGAGCTCGCGGCCGGCGCGCAGCCCGGAGCGCCACACCGTCGCACGGCCGGCGCGCTCGAGGTCTCCGGCGAGCCGCGCGCCGAAGGCGCCGTCGGCGTTGACGACGGCGACGCCGCCCTCGCGCAGGTGCTCGAAGAAGAGGCGGCGCTTCGCGGCGAAGTAGCGCTCCTCGTCGCCGTGGTAGTCGAGGTGGTCGCGCGTGAGGTTCGTGAAGGCCGCGGCGTGGAAGTGGAGGCCGGCCGCGCGCTCCTGCGCGAGGGCGTGCGACGAGACCTCGAGGAGGGCGAGCGCCGCGCCGGCGTCGCGCGCCGTCGCGAGCGTCTCCGCGATCTCGGTGGACTCGGGCGTGGTGTGGCTCGCGGGGCGCGCGCCGCCCGGCCAGCGGTGGCTCACGGTGCCCATCACCGCGCACGGCACGCCCGCCGCCCCGGCACACGCCTCGACCAGCCAGGTGACGGTGGTCTTGCCATTCGTGCCGGTGACGCCGCCGAGCCGGAGCGCGTCGCCGGGGCGCCCGAAGAAGTTCGACGCCGCGATCGCCATCGCACGGCGCGAGGAGGGCGCGACGAGGACGAGCGCGGGCGAGGCCTCGACCGGTCGCTCGGCGACGATCGCCACGGCGCCGCGGCGCGCCGCCTCCGCGGCGAAGGCGTGGCCGTCGTGCGCGACGCCGGGGAGCGCGAAGAACAGCGCCCCCGGCCGCACCGCGCGCGAGTCGCAGGTGACGAGCGCGACCTCGGGGTCGTGTCCCGTGTCGCCCCGGGCGGAGGTGCCCTCGATGACCTGCGAAAGCCGCATGCGAGGGGCGATACCTACGACAGATCGCGCCGTTTCCCAAGGGTGGTGAGTCACCCGCGCGGCGCGAGCACGAGGCGCACCCGCGCCCCGCGCTCCACGACCTCTCCGGCCGGCGGGATCTGCGCCGTCACGCGCCCCGAGCCCTGCACCTCGCCGACGAGGTCGCGCTCCTCGAGCGCCTTGAGCGCCAGGCGGGCGGGCAGGCCGGCGAGCGCCGGCACGGCGACGGCGCCGTCGCCGAGCGCGCGCGCCTCCTCGATGGCGGGCGGCGCCACCTCGTCCCCCTCGTCGGACGCGCCGGGAGCGGCGGGCTGAGCCGGAGGCGCCGCGGCCGCGATCTCGGCGCCCTCCGATGGCGGCGCGCCGAGGGACTTGAGCGCGAGGTCCGCCACCTCCCTGAACACCGGCGCCGCGACGTCGCCGCCGTAGACGTCGCCCCTCGGCTCGTCGATGAAGACGCCGATGGCGATGCGCGGCGCGTCGGCGGGCGCGAACCCGACGAACGAGCTGAAGCGCTTGTCGACGGAGTAGCGGTGCGTGACGGCGTCGGCCTTCTGTGCGGTGCCCGTCTTGCCGGCGACGCGCCACCCGTCGATCCGCGCCTTCTTGCCGGTGCCGTCGGGCTCGGTGACGACGCCCTCGAGCCAGCGCGCGAGCGTCGCCGCCGTCTCCCGCGACGCCGCGCGGCGCACCGGCGAGGGGACGCCGTCCTCGATCGTGGCGCCGCTCGCCGCGTCCACCACGCGCCGCACGAGGAGCGGCTTCATGAGCATGCCGCCGTTCGCGAGCGCTGCCGCCGCCGCGGTGATCTGGAGCGCGGAGGCGGTGACGCCCTGGCCGAAGCTCATCGTGGCGAGCGAGACCTCGGCCCTGGGGAAGGGCACCTGGCCGCGCGGCTCGCCGGGGAGGTCGAGGCCCACCTTCTCGCCGAAGCCGAACGCGAGGAGCGTCTTCTGCAGCCGCTCGCGGCCGAGGCGCGCGCCGATCTTCGCGGCGCCGATGTTGGAGCTCGTCGCGATGATGCGGTCGGGGGTCGCCCAGCCGAGCGCCTTGTGATCGTGGATGCGGTGGCTCCCGACGCGGTAGGAGCCGTCCTCGCAGTCGATCGCGTCGCCGGGGCGGAGGACGCCCGCGTCGAGCGCGCCCGCCACGGTGAAGATCTTGAACGTCGAGCCCGGCTCGAAGGTGTCGAGCACGGCCCGGTTCCTGATCGGCGCGCGGGCCCCGGGACGGTTCGGGTTGAAGGTGGGCGCGTTCGCGAGCGCGAGCACCTCGCCGGTGGCGGGGTCGATCGCGACGAGCATGCCCGCGGCCGCGCGCGCGCCCGCGACGGCGCGCGCGAGCGCCGCCTCGGCGGCGTGCTGCAGGGCGCCGTCGATGGTGAGCACGACGCGCGCGCCCTCGAGCTTCACCGGCGCGACCGGCGCCTCGCCCAGCACCGGGTTCCCGAGCGCGTCGCGCAAGGACTTGATGCGCGCGGCGTCGCCCTGGAGCGCGTCGTCCATGACGCGCTCGAGCCCCTCGACGCCGTCGCCGTCGTCCGACACGAGCCCGACGAGCTGGGCGGCTATCTGCGCCGGGTAGTAGCGGCGCGACTCCTCGACGAGGCTCACGCCGCGGGCGCGCATCGCCCTCGCGCGATCGCGGCCGGCGAGGTGGCGCCACGGCGCGAGCGCCTTCACCGCGGCGGACTCCGCCGGCGACACGCGCCGCTTCAGCCACGCGAACTTGCCGCCCTTCGCGAGCTTCGCCTCGACGCTCCCGGGGTCGAGCGCGAGCGCGCGCGCGATCCCGGCGCGCAGCTCGCGCGGCTGCGCCGCGAGGAGCTCCGGGTGGACCGCGACCGAGTCCGTCGGCACGCTCGTCGCGAGCGGCTCGCCGTTCCGGTCGGTGATGACGCCGCGCCGGGGCTTCAGCTCGATGAAGGTGTCCCATTGCCCCGCGCCGAAGGCGTGCAGCTTCGGCTGCTCGAGCACCTGCAGCTTCACCGCCTTCGCCGCGACGGCGACAAAGCCCGCGGCGAGGCACAGCGCCACGAGCGCCATGCGCGCCGCGATCCAGCGCGTCCCGTCACCGCCGCCGCCGCGCATGCGTGCCTCCTAGACGGCACAGCGTGAGTGGGAGACGCCGTTCGCCCTGACCGTGGCGCCCCCCTCCGTTCGCCCTGAGCGTAGCGCCCCCTCCGTTCGCCCTGAGCGTAGCGGCGCCGCGGGCGACGCGGAGTCGAAGGGCGCGGAGTCGAAGGGCGCCGCCTCGATGGGCACGTGCTTCGACTTCGCTCCCGCTGCGCGGGAGCTACGCTCAGCACGAACGGATGGGTGGTGCGGCCCCATCGTTCACCGCATGCTTCCCAGCGCGACCTCTTCACCTGCGTACTTCGGCTCCGCCGGCGCCGCCCGGTGGCTTTCCTCACCGCCCACCATGCCCGCCCTGCCCGCCACCGCCGCCTCGCCCATACCCGCCACCACCGAACCCGGCGCCGGCGGAGCCATCCCCAACCTCGCCCGGGCGTACCGCTCCAGCCGCCCGGGCGCGCGCAGCGCTGCGACCTCGAGCTCCAGCCGCGCCCGCTCCGCCGCGAGGTCCTTCTGCCGGACCCGCAGCCGATCGAGGCGGTAGCCCGCGTCGGTGACCTGCGCGTGTGACCACACGTGAAAGAGCGCGACCGCCGCCGCGACCGCGACGAGCAGCAGCAGCCCGTTGACGAGCTGCTGCGCCCGGCCGATGGTGATGGGCCGTCCGGGCAGGATCTCCTGCAGCTTGCCGAAGGCGATGTTCGAGCCCCAGAAGGACACGGAGCCGACGATCGCGGCGAACAGGCTGGCGATCGCGACGTAGA
>JBJMQK010000386.1:0-11667 GCA_045802735.1 Anaeromyxobacteraceae bacterium
GTTGGCAGGAGAGCGCGGCGGCGCCTTCGACCGAAGCGCGTCGCCGCAACCCTAGGTCCCTGCCCTGGCAAGAAACGTGTGCCTCGCGCCGGGGTGGCCCGTCAACTCGGGACCGGCGGCACGCGGCGGCGCCGCCTACGGGCAGGGAAGAGGCGGCCTCGGAGGCGGCAGCGACGGGTTGCACTCCACCGCGACCGTGTGCTGGTCGGGGAAGAGGACGAAGCAGTCGCCGGCCGAATCCCGGCAGCGGAGCGCCTGGTCCGGCTCGCAGCGGTCGACCGGAACGCATCCGCGCAGCGGCCCTTCTGGCGTGTGGTCACGCGAAATCACTGACCTCGACTGTGAGTCCGCATCGGATCCACCGCACGCCGAGAGGGCGACCCCGCACAGCGCAATCATCATGACGGTTCGCATGTAAGCTCCTTGGTGGTGATGACCGGGGCACACGGCAAAACGGACGGACCTGACCCCGACAGGTTCGCCGCCGGCCGCGCGCCACAGCAGCGTTGATTTCCGGTTCACTCGCGCCAGGCCTCGAAACCCCGTGCTCACGACGCACGCGCAGTCACGCTCGACCGTTCCCGCCTCCCTCTTCGTCCAGGTGCTCCGCTCGCAATCGAGTTGCAACCCGGATTGTCGGTGTCTCCCTGGCGCGCGTCGTGACCGCCTCGCGGAACGTGAGCGCACGTCCGGCTCACCGCCTGTCCCCGCAGCGGTTACATGGAACTCCCACGGTCATCCTGCGCTAACCCACTTCGGGCGATGGCGCGGCCGCTGCGCAATGCCGTACCATTGCGCCCGTGACGCTGGAGACACGCATAAGGGAACACGTCGGCGCGGGGGATGTCGACGCCGCCGCGACGGCGGCGATCCGCGGGTACGGGCCGGAGATCGTCATTTATTTGCGATCCCTGCTCAGGGACGACACCGATGCCTGCGACGCGTTCTCCCGGTTCGCCGAGAAGCTGTGGCGGAGCCTTCCAGCGTTCCGCGCCGAGTGCTCGCTGCGCGCGCATTGCTACCGCATCGCGTGGAGCGAGGCGCAGCACGTGCGTGAGGATGCCTTTCGGCGCCGGCGCGAGCCCCTGACCCCGTTGCTGGTGTCGAAGCTCACCGGCGAGGTGCCGGAGAGCTCTGCTGCGAAGCACGAGCGGGAGGCCGAGGCGCTCGCGGAGCTGCGCGGTGCGCTCACCCCGGATGAGCGATCGCTGCTCGCCCTTCGCGTCGACCAGGGGCTCTCGTGGAAGGAGGTTGCGGAGGTGCTCGCCTGCGCGGGCAAACCCGCGCCGACGCACGCCGCCGTACGGAAACGGTTCGAGCGCACGAAGGGCAAGGTGGCTGCGCTGGCGCGAGACCGCGGCCTCATCGATTGAGCGAGCGCCGTCAGCGGCGGAGTCGAAGCGCTCCGCTTCCCTCAGCGCGAACGGGAGGCGCTCACTTCCCCGAGTACGCCACGACGCCGCCCGGCTGCAGCACGCCCTGCGTGTCGGTCCGCGAGTGCATCGCGAAGTACACGATCGGCTCCGGCCCGGACCACTCGTCGATCTGGATGTTCCAGGCGACGCGGTTCGCGACGTCGGGCAGCCCCGCCCTCGCGGCGAGCGGCATCGTCGCGACGCCGTTCCGCGTGTCGAGGCGGACGATCTCCGCCCAGTCGGTGCTGATCCAGAGCACGCCGTTCCGATCGCAGGCGAGGGCCCACACGTTCTGTCCGCCGCCCGGGAGCGATTGCCCCGACACCCCGCCGTTCGTCGTGTTCACGCGCGCGAGCCCGTGGCTGAAGGAGCCCACCCACAGCGCACCGTCGGGGCAGAAGGTCATCGCCTGCACGTTGTCCATGTCGGGCGCCGTCGGGCCGTCCGGCCACAGGTCGAACACCCTGTCCCACGGCATGAACGGATTGCTCACGTCCGCGGTGTCGCCGTTCATGGTTGCGAGGCGCAGGCCGTTGTGCGACCAGGGCTGCCCGCTCGGCGCGAGCGCGAGGGCGTAGGTCTCGCCGGTGAGGCCCGGGCCGATGAGCACGCCCGGGTTGTTCGCGTACGTCGTGGAGTTGAAGGCCGGGTGCTCGTGCTCCCAGACGTTCCGTGACTCCGCAAACTTCGGGCACGCCTTCACGTCGACGAACGGAACGTTCGGGCAATCCGCGATCGCCGCGTTCCCTCCCCAGCCGCGCGCCTCGGCCTGGTCGTTGAAGAATGCCGACAGGGCCACGTGCGTGCCCGCCATCCAGACGTCGCCGTACTGCCTCGCCGCCTTGTCGTGGTTCACCACGATGCGCGACACGTTGCGCAGCTTGCGGCGGCCGTTTGTCATGAAGTACTCGCCCGGGACGCAGCCGCGCGCCGAGCCCTGGCCCTCGAACGTCCCGCAGACGACGCCCGGGGGCGACGCGACGAGCACGTGGCGCGTCCGCGACATCTTCAGCGCCGCGGGGTCGAGCTGCAGGACGTCGAGGCCGCTCGAGTCGGTCGCCCAGTCGGCCTCGTAGTCGCCGTCCGTGCCGTACCCCTCGAACCCGATGATCACCTTGCCCGGCGCGGCGCCCGCGACGGAGATGACGGGGCACATCACCGCCGGCCCGGGCGGAGCCGGGTGCGTGAAGAGATCGAGCGCGGCCTTGTTCGACTTGTCCCAGGGATCGAGGCCCTGGTAGCAGTTCTTCGTGATCCCGGCGCTCGCCGCGTCGAAGCGCGCGAAGACGTCGTCGGCGGGCGCCACCGTCGCCGCCGGCCGCTTCGCGTACACGCCGTCGCCGCCCGCGACGTAGACGTTGCCACCCTCGTCCGCGGAGACGTCGTAGACCTCGACCGGCAGCCCTTGCTCGGCGCCGTAGAACGTCCAGCCGTCGACCGAGAGCGGCGCCTTCAACGTCGCGGGCGGTGGCGCGGTCGTGCCGCCGTCCACCTCGGGCGGGATCCCCGGACCGGGGTCCGTCCCGCCCGGCGTCCCACCGCCGTCCGGGACGCCCCCGGACGGCCGCCGCGCGTCGCCCCCGCACCCCGCCCACGCCAGCGCGCACGCCAGCACCACCGCATGACGCATCTTCGTCGCCCCCCGCTCCTGGCGAAGGTGGACGCGCGCTCCCCGGGGTGCCAAGCCTGCGAACGGGCGTGAACCCCCGGGGAAGACCCATCACACCCTCCACCGCTCCATGCACTCCGCCGCGAACCGGCTCGCGAGCTTCACCCGCGCCGTCCCGCGCAGCGCCCTGTGGAACACGAGGTACACGTCGCGCACGAGCGGCGGCGCCGCCGCGCGGAGCGGCACGAGCGCCGGGTCGTCCGCGAGGTAGGCGGGGAGGACGCCCACTCCGGCGCCCGCCTTCACCGCCGCCGCCAGCGCGAGCGTCGTCCGGACGCGCACGCGGATGCGGCCCGAGGGCAGCTGCGCCCGGAGCCAGCGCGCCTCGGGCTGCTCCGCGAGCGCCTCGTGCAGCGCGACGACGTCCTCGCCCTCGGCGAGCAGCACCGCGCCCTCGCGCGGGCGCTCGCGCAGGTACGCGGCCGCGGCGTAGGCCGCGAACGGCACGCGCGCGACGCGCCGCACCACGAGATCGCGCTGCCGCGGGCGCACGAAGCGCAGCGCGAGGTCCGCCTCGCGGCGCGAGAGGTTCACCACCGGCGACTCGGCCACGAGGAGCAGGTCGAGGCCGGGGTGCTCGCGCCGGAACGCCGCGAGCCGCGGAGCGATCACGGCGAGCCCCACGCCCTCCGGTGCCGAGAGCCTCACCGATCCGTGGGGCCGCTCGTCGAGCCGGTCCACCTCGCGCGCGATGGCGTGCACCTCGCGCTCGATGCGCTCGGCGCGCTCGAGCACGTTCCGCCCCGCCGGGGAGGGCACGTAGCGACCGCCCTCGGCCACGAGGAGCGCCGTCCCGTAGCGCTTCGCCAGCGCCGCGACGCGGCGCGAGACCGTCGGCTGGCTGCAGCCCAGGGCCGCCGCCGCCGCGGTGAGCGACCCCGCGCGCTGGACGGCGAGGAGGATGCGGAGGTCGTCCCACTCGGCCATTCACCGATGAATAGCAGCCATGCGCGAACGTGGCGTGACTTCCGGGCGCCAGGGGGTAGAACGGTGGCCTGCCTGCGGGCTGCCCTTCGACTCCGCTTCGCTCCGCTCAGGGCGAACGGACCTTCGAAGGCACCCGTCGCCGGAGGACACCACCGTGAAGACGTCGCGCCTCCACTACGCCTGGGTCGTCTTCGCCGCGACGTTCCTCGTGCTCCTCGTCGGCGCTGCGATCCGCGCCACGCCGGGCGTGCTCATCGTCCCCATCGAGCACGACCTCGGCTGGTCGCGCGCGACGATCTCCGCCGCCATCGCGGTGAACCTGCTCCTCTACGGCCTCATGGGCCCGTTCTGCGCCGCGCTCGCCCAGCGCATCGGTGTGCGGCGCACCATGGTGTTCGCCCTCGGCCTCCTCGCGACGGCGCTCCTCCTCGCGACGGCGATGACGAGCCCCTGGCAGCTCGTCGTGCTGTGGGGCCTCGTCGTCGGCACAGGCACCGGGATGGTCGCGGCGGTGCTCGGCGCCGTCGTCGTCTCGCGCTGGTTCACGCAGCGGCGCGGCCTGGTCATGGGCGCGCTCACGGCCAGCACCGCCACCGGCCAGCTCCTCTTCCTCCCCGTGCTCGCCCGCGTCGCCGAGGGGGAGGGCTGGCGCGCCGCGCTGCGCGTCGTCGCCATCGCGGCGCTCGCTGCCATCCCGGTGGCGCTCCTCTTCGTGCGCGAGTCGCCGGCGGCGGTCGGCCTGCGGCCGTACGGCGCGGCCATCGGCGACGTCATCCCCGCCCCGCCGCCCGGTAACCCGGCGCTCCGCGCGCTCCGCACCCTCGCGCGCGCCTCGCGCAACCGCGACTTCTGGCTCCTCGCCGGGACGTTCTTCGTCTGCGGCGCGAGCACCAACGGGCTCGTCGGCACGCACCTCATCCCCGCCTGCATGGACCACGGCATCCCCGAGGTCCGCGCCGCGGGCCTCCTCGCGACGATGGGGATCTTCGACCTCTTCGGAACGACGCTCTCCGGCTGGCTCACGGATCGCTGGGACAGCCGCAAGCTCCTGTTCGCGTACTACGGCCTGCGCGGGCTCTCGCTCGTGTTCCTGCCGCACGCGCTCATCGAGGCGGGCTCCGGGCTGTCGGTCTTCACGGTCTTCTACGGCCTCGACTGGATCGCGACCGTCCCGCCCACCGTGCGGCTCGCGACGGATGCGTTCGGCAAGGAGGACGCGCCCGTCGTGTTCGGCTGGGTGCTCGCGGCGCACCAGGTCGGCGCCGGGCTCGCCGCGCTCGGCGCCGGGCTCATCCGCACCGCGCTCGGCGACTACCGCCTCGCCTTCATCTGCTCGGGGGGCATGTGCCTCGGCGCCGCGCTGCTCGCGCTCGCCATCGGGCGCCGGCGCGCCGCGACGGTCCCGGTGGGGATCGCCGCCGCCGACGCGTAGACGCCGCGTGACGGCGGCCGCCCGGGACGGTACATGGGGAGCATGTTCCGGGCGATCCTCATCGAGAAGGGCGAGGCAGGGCAGTCGGTCGCGGTGCGCGACGTGGACGAGGCGCGCCTGCCGCAAGGCGACGTCCTCGTCCGCATCGGGTTCTCGACCCTCAACTACAAGGACGCGCTCGCCATCACCGGCCGCTCGCCGGTGGTGCGGAGCTTCCCGATGGTGCCGGGCATCGATCTCGCCGGCGTCGTCGAGGAGAGCACGAACCCTGCGTGGAAGAAGGGCGACCGCGTCGTGCTCGACGGCTGGGGCGTCGGCGAGGGGCACTGGGGCGGCCTCGCCGGCCTCGCGCGGGTCCGAGGCGAGTGGCTGGTGCGCATCCCGGAGGCCCTCAGCGATCGACAGGCGATGGCGATCGGCACCGCCGGCTACACGGCGATGCTGTGCGTGCTCGCGCTCGAGCGCCACGGCGTCCGCCCCGGCGACGGCGAGGTGCTCGTCACCGGCGCGACGGGCGGCGTCGGCAGCGTCGCGGTCGCGCTGCTCGCGAAGCGCGGCTACACCGTCGCCGCCTCGACCGGCCGCCGCGAGGAGGAGGCTTACCTCCACCAGCTCGGGGCCGCGAGCGTCGTCGACCGCGCCGAGCTCGCCGCGCCGGGGAAGCCCCTCGGCAAGGAGCGATGGGCGGGCGTGGTGGACGCGGTCGGCAGCCACACGCTCGCCAACGCCTGCGCGACGACGCGCTACCGTGGCGCCGTGGCGGCCTGCGGCCTCGCGCAGGGCATGGACTTTCCCGCGAGCGTCGCCCCGTTCATCCTCCGCGCCGTGACGCTGTACGGCATCGACAGCGTGCGCGCCCCCATGCCGCTTCGCGTCGAGGCGTGGGACCGCCTCGCCGCCGACCTCGATCCCGCGAAGCTCGCGGCGATGACGCGCGATATCGCGCTCGCCGAGGCGATCGACGCCGCGGGCGAGCTCCTCGCCGGGCGCGTCCGCGGGCGCCTGGTGGTCGACGTGAAGCGGTGATGGCCGTCCACGATGCGATGACGCTCGCGATGGGGGGTCTTGGGGGGAGAGTTCTCCCCCCGGACTGAGGCGCCGACGGCGCCGGATCTCCTTCATGGCGGCGGAAGCGACGCTGCGGATCGATTCGACTGACCGCCGCCATGAAACCGCGTGCCCTTCGCGCTCGCCTCGGGTACACCTTCCGGGGTGACGGGTCCCTCCCGGCCGAACGTTCTGCTCGTCCGCGCGGGCTCCCGGCTGTGCGCGCTCCCGCTCGCATGCGTCGTCGAGACGCTCCGCCCGCTGCACACCTCGCCGCTCGCCGGGACCCCGGCGTGCGTGAGCGGTGTGGCGGTGGTGCGCGGGGCGCCGACGCCGGTCGTGGACCTCGACGCGCTGCTCGGATCTCCGGGCGGCGCGCCTCCGGCGCGCTTCGTCATCCTGCGGCTCGGAGAGCGGCGCGCGGCGCTCGCGGTGACGGAGGTCGTCGGGCTCGGCGAGCTCTCCGAGGGCGACGTCGCGGGCGCGCCGCTCCTCGACGGTGCCGCCGACGGCGCGGTGGCGGCGCTGCGCTCGCGCGACGACGCGCTCCTCGTCGTGCTCGCCGCGGCGCGCCTCGTGCCCGAGGCCGCGTGGCGCGCGGTCGACGAACGGGCCGCGCCGTGAAGGTCCCGATCGACCGCGCCGACCTCGAGCGGCTGCGCGGCGCCGTCGCCGAGCGCATCGGCCTGCAGTTCGACGACGCGCGCCTCGAGCTCGTCGCCGCGGCCGTGGGGGAGCGCCTCGCCCACCTCGGCCTCGACGTCGACGCCTACCTCGCCCGCGTCGCGTCCACCGCGGGCCGCCCCGAGCTGGGCGAGCTGGCGCGGCGCCTCACCGTGGGTGAGACCTACTTCTTCCGGAACGGCAACGACCTGCGCGCGCTGGTCGAGCTGGTGCTCCCCGACCGCGCCCGCGCCCGCGCCGGCGCGCGGCGCCTGCGCATCCTCTCGGCGGCGTGCTCCTCGGGCGAGGAGCCCTACACGCTCGCCATGCTGGCGCGCGACATCCCCGCGCTCGCCGGCTGGGACGTCTCGATCCACGCCTTCGACGTGAACCCCGCGGCCATCGAGCGCGCGGTCGCGGCGCGCTACTCGACGTGGTCGCTCCGCCAGACCCCACCCGAGGTCGAGGCGCGCCACTTCCGGCGCGACGGCAGCGAGTACCGGCTCGAGGACGCGATCCGCGAGATGGTCTCCTTCGAGGAGCGGAACCTCCTCGAGGACGACCCGCGCTTCTGGGCGTCCGGCACGTTCGACGTCGTGTTCTGCCGGAACGTGCTCATGTACTTCGCGCCCGAGACCACCCGGCGCGTCGTCGCCCGCATCGCCGGGTCGCTCGCGCCGGGCGGGTACCTCTTCCTCGGGCACGCCGAGACGCTGCGCGGCGTCTCGACCGAGTTTCACCTGCGGTACACGCACGGGACCTTCTACTACCAGCTGCGCGACCCGTCCGCGCCGGGCGAGGACGCGCTCGTCGCCGCCGCGCCGCCCCTCGTCCGCGCACCGCCCGCCGCGCCAGCGCCGGCGGTCGCCCTGGTGCCCTTCGCCGGGGGCGACGCCGCCTGGGCCGACGCCATCGGGCGCGCCTCCGCCCGCATCGCGCGGCTCTCCGAGCCAGCCGCCGCGCCCGCGCCCGCGGCGCAGGTGGCAGCGCCCGCCGAGGACGGGCCGACGCGGGTGGCGCGCGCGGTGGAGCTCCTCCGCGAGGAGCGCTTCGGCGAGGCGCTCGCGGCGCTCGGCGGCGCGCCCACGGCCAGCGAGAGCGACGAGGACGTGCTCCTCCTGCGCGCGGTGCTGCTCACGAGCGCGGGCGAGGGCGCCGCCGCGGAGGCCACCTGCGCCCGGATCCTCGAGCTCGACGACCTCAACGCCGAGGCGCACTACGTGATGGCGCTCTGCCGCGAGCACGCCGGCGACCGCGCCGGCGCCGCGAGCCACGACGGCTACGCGCTCTACCTCGACCCGGCGTTCGCGATGCCGCGGCTGCACCTCGGGCTCATGGCGAAGCGCGCCGGCGATCTGGAGCGCGCGCGGCGCGAGCTGGCGCGGGCGCTCGTGCTGCTCGCGGGCGAGAGCGGGTCGCGCATCCTGCTCCTCGGCGGCGGCTTCACGCGCGACGCGCTCATCGACCTCTGCCGCGCCGAGCTGCGCGCCGGCGGAGGCGCCGCGTGAGCGGCGACCGCGCGCCGGCCGGCACCGCGGCGGAGCTGCGCCGCGCCTTCGACGCGGCGTTCGCCGCGCCCCCGCGCGACGCTCGCGCCGACGAGGTGGCGCTCCTCGCGCTGCGGGTGGGGAGCGACCCGTACGCGCTGCGCCTGCTCGAGGCGCGCGGGCTGCTCCAGCTCCGCGGCGTCGTCCCCGTGCCGAGCCGGCGCGCCGAGCTGCTCGGCGTCACCGGGCTCCGCGGGGCGGTCGTCCCGGTCTACAGCCTCGCGCGCCTGCTCGGCCGCGGCGCCGGGGACGAGGACCCGCGCTGGGCGGTGCTGTGCGGCGCCGAGGAGCGCGTGGCGGTGGCGTTCGGCGCCTTCGAGGGCCACGTGGCGGTCGCCGCGAAGGAGCTCGTCGCCGCCGACGGCGGTGCCGCGCGCGAGCACGTCACCCACCTCGCGACCGCGGCCGGGGCGCTCCGCCCGCTCTTGAGCTTGGATTCGATCCTGCGGGCCATCACGCGCCGCTGACAAAGGCACGACTCGTCCGGGAGGACGCGCATGGAGAGCAGCCTCACGTTCACGCAGAAGCTGGCGCTCGGGTTCGGCGCCGTCGTCCTCCTCACCATCGTCGTGGCGGGGGTCTCGGTCTACGCGCTCCACGACGTGGTGGCGACGAAGGACGAGGTCATCGACGTCGACGCCCAGCGGCTCGTCGACTCGGAGCGGCTCCACGTCCTCAGCATCACGAAGGCGAACGAGGGGCGCGCCTACATCCTCAACAAGGACCCTCAGGCGCTCGAGCGGGTCCGCGCCGCGCACCGGCGCTTCCAGGAGCTCGTCGAGACGCTGCGGCGGGAGCTGCAGACCGACGAGGGGAGGAAGCTCCTCGAGGACGTCAAGTCCGCCGAGGAGGTTCACCACGCCGGCGTGGAGCGGATCCTCGCGCTGCGCACGAACGGGATGCCGGTCGAGGAGGCGAGCAACCGCTACGACCGCGAGGGGCGCCCGCTGCGCGAGGCGCTCGACCGGACCGTGGACGCGTTCGTCGCGCGCGAGGAGCGGCTGCTCAAGGAGGGGCGCGACGCCTCGACGGAGGCGGCGAACCGCGCCATCCGTCTCGTCCTCGCGCTCGCCGCCGCCGCGGTGCTCCTCGCCGCCGTGGTGGCGGCCCTCCTCGGGCGCGGGCTGGCGCGCCAGATCGCGACCGCCGTCCGCCACGTCCAGAGCTCGTCCGCCGAGCTGCAGGCGACGGCCGGCGAGCAGGCCACCGGCGCGAAGGAGCAGGCGACCGCGATGGCCGAGATCACGACCACGATCAGCGAGCTCCTCGCGACGTCGCGGCAGATCGCGGAGAGCGCGCGGCGCGTGGCGGCCATCGCCGGCGAGACCGCCGGGGCCGCGCGCACCGGCGACGAGACCGTGCTCCGCAGCCAGGACTCGGTGGGGGCGATCCGGCGCCAGGTGGAGCTCATCGTCGGCCACATGCTCGAGCTCGGCAAGAAGTCGCAGCAGATCGGCGGGATCCTCGAGATCATCAACGAGCTGTCGGAGCAGACGAACATCCTCGCCATCAACGCCACCATCGAGGCCGCCGGCGCCGGCGAGGCGGGGCGGCGCTTCGCCGTCGTCGCCGAGGAGATCCGCAAGCTCGCCGACCGCGTCGGCGGGTCGACGAAGGACATCCGCACGCTCATCGACGAGGTGCGCTCGGCGGTGAACACCACCGTCATGGCGACGGAGAGCGGGTCGAAGGCGGTCGAGGCCGGGGCGCGCCAGTTCACCGACGTCGCGGCGGCGTTCGGCCAGATCGCGCGGCTCGTCGCGACGACGACCGAGGCGGCGCGCGAGATCGAGCTCTCGACGAAGCAGCAGTCCACCGCCGTCGAGCAGGTGAACGTCGCGATCGCCGACGTGGCGCAGGCGACGCGCGAGGCGGAGGCGAGCTCGAGCGAGGCGCTCCAGACCGCCTCGCAGCTCGCCGGCATGTCGCGCGACCTCTCGCGGCTCGTGCAGCGCGCTGCGTGACGATGCAGAAGGACCGCTACAGGTACTTCCGCATCGAGGCGCGCGAGCTGCTCGACGCGCTCGGCCGCGGGATCCTCGAGCTGGAGCGCACGCCCGGCGACAAGCCGGCCGTGGCGAAGCTCCTGCGCCACGCCCACACGCTGAAGGGCGCGGCGCGGGTGGTGCAGCAGGCCGAGATCGGGAACCTCGCGCACGCCGCCGAGGACGTGCTCGGGCCCCACCGCGACGCCGGGACGCCGGAGGTGGCGCACGAGGCGATCGAGGAGCTCCTGCGGATCGTCGACGACATGGCGGAGCGGGTGAGCGTCCTCGGCGCGCCTGCGACCCCTTCCGTTCGCCCTGAGCGTAGCGCAGCGGAGTCGAAGGGCGCGCCCGCGCCCCCGCCCCCCTCGGTTCGCCCCGAGCGTGGCGGCGTAGCCGCGGAGTCGAAGGGCGCGGACCCGAAGGGCGACCCCTTCGACACCGTCCGCGTCGACGTCGCCGACATGGACGCGCTCCGCGACGCTGTCATCGAGTCCGGCGTCCAGGCGACCGGCCTGCGCCGCCAGCTCGGCCGCCTCGACCACGCCGCCGAGATCGCGCGCGCCCTCTCCGATCAGCTCGCCCCGCGCCGCGGCGACGGCGAGCTGGGCGGGCCGGCGGCGCTCCGGCTGCGCTCCCTCGCCGACGACCTGCGGCGCGCGCTCGACGAGGCGCAGCGGGCGCTCGCGGCGCGCGCCGACCGCACGCAGCGCGAGATCGCGGTCGTGCGCAACGCCGCCGACCGGCTGCGGCTCGTGCCGGCGCGGGCGATCTTCGGCCCACTCGAGCGCGCCGTGCGCGACGCGGCCCGCGCGCTCGGCCGCGACGTGGCCTTCGAGCCCCGGGGCGGCGAGGTGCGGGTGGACGCGAACGTCCTCGGCGCCGTCCGGGACGCGCTCCTCCACGTCGTCCGGAACGCCGTCGCCCACGGCATCGAGCCGGCCGAGGTGCGCGCCCGCGCCGGGACGCCGCCGCAGGGCAA